>CADCUY010000249.1 GCA_902806005.1 uncultured Quadrisphaera sp.
CCCAGCCGCGGGCCGCCTGGGCCGGTCGCCAGCGCATGCCGTGCGCCCGGAAGTCCCGGTAGAGCATGGGGTACTGGCGCCCCCACGTGTACCACTGGCGCAGCTGGGCCCTGGCGGTGGAGCGCAGGCGGTAGTGCACCAGGGCGCCGGGCACCGCGGTCAGGCGGTGCCCGGCGAGCTGCAGCCGCCAGAAGAACTCCGTCTCGGTGCCTCCCCGCACGTAGCGCTCGTCGAAGCCGCCGAGCTCCTCCCAGACGGCACGGCGGAAGCCGGCGTTGGCGCCGGTCGGCCGGGGCAGGAAGTCCAGGTGCTGGTAGACGCCCGTGTTCTCCGGCGGCGGGCCCCAGTCGCGGACGAAGGCGTCGTTCAGCGACTCGCGCTCCAGCGGCCCGCCCACCGCGTCGGCGTGCTCCAGCGCCGCCGCGAGGGCGTCGAGCCAGCCCTCGTCCACCACGTCGTCGGCGTCGCAGAGGAGCACCAGCTCGCCCCTGGCGGCGCTCACCCCGGCGTTGCGCGCCGCGTTGGTGCCGGCTCGCGCCCCGGCGTCGACGACCCGCAGGCCCGGCACCCTCCCGGCGAAGGAGCGCGCGAGCGCGGCGGTGCCGTCGGTCGAGCCGTTGTCGGCCACGACCACCTCGTACCGACGGGTGGTGCGCTGGGCCGACAGCGCGGTCAGCTGGGCCCCGAGCGTGGCGGCCGCGTCGCGCGCCGGGATGACCACGGAGACGCGGACGTCGCCGGGCCGCTCCTGGGGGCTCCGCTCCGGCACGCCGCCACTGTGGCCCGAGCCGTCGGGCCCGTGCAAGCCGCAGCGCCGTCCGGGGGAGCGGGCGGCGGTGCTGCGGCCGGTGCTGCGGCCTGCCGCTACTGTGCGGGTCCGGTGCAGCACGGGCCCGCGCGTGGTGCCGCCCAGGAGAGGACGGGGAGTGGACGGCTCAGGACCGGTCCGCGACGTGGAGCTCGTCGTGGTGGCCTACCGCAGCCGGCCGCAGGTCGAGGAGATGCTCGGCGGCCTCCCCGAGGACCTGCCGGTGGTCGTGGTGGACAACTCCGACGGCAGCGACGGGTTGCGCGAGGTCGTCGAGGCCCGGCCCCGCGGGCGCTACCTGCCGGGGGGCGGGGTGGGCTTCGCGCGGGCCGCCAACCTCGGCGCCGGCTCGTCGACGGCCGACTTCCTCGTCTTCGTCAACCCCGACACCCGTCCCACCGCGGCCGACCTGGCGGCGCTCGTGGAGGACGTGGCCACCGACCCGGGGCTCGCGGCCAGCGCGGCGACCTCCGTGGGGCCCGACGGCGCGCCGCGGATCGGCGTCGGCGGGTGGGAGTTCAGCGCGGTGCGGGCGGCGGTCTTCGGCGCGGGCCTGCACAAGCGGCTGCTGCCGCGCGCCGGGCTGTTCGCCCGCCCGGCCGCCGGCGAGGTGATCGACGTGGACTGGGTCAGCGGTGCGGTGATGGCCGTCCGCCGCGAGACCTTCGAGCGGCTGGGCCGCTTCGACGAGGGGTTCTACGTGTACTGCGAGGACGTCGCCTACGGCCGGAGCGCGCGCGAGCACGGCCTGCGCTCGCGGCTGCGCACGGACGTGCTGGTGCACGGCAGCAGCGGCGGGTCGGGGGCGCCGTCGCTGGAGATGATGCGGCTGCGCGGCGCCTCGCTGACCCGCTACGCCCGCCAGCACCGGTCGCCGGTGCACGCCGCGGTGATCAGCGCCTGCGTCGCCGGCGGGTACGCGCTGCGGACGGTCGAGCAGCTGCTGCGCCGCGACGTCCGCCGCGCCCGCGAGCACTGGGCCTACGCGGTGGGCGCGGTGACGGCGCGGGCCAGCGTGGCCGGTCGCGTCGTGACCTCGCGGTGAGGGCGCGCG
>CADCUY010000250.1 GCA_902806005.1 uncultured Quadrisphaera sp.
GTCGACGAGCTGGCCGACCTCGCCGCGGGCGCCCAGCCCGACCAGCTCGTCGCCCTGTGCGCCGCGGAGGTGCCCTGCGGCGCCGCGGCGGTGCAGGTCTTCGCCGCGGCGGGCCTCACCCCGGGCGCCGACACCTACGAGCAGGACGTGCGCGCGGTGCTGACCCGGGTGGCGCTCGGCGAGGTCGACGCCGGGCTGGTGTACGCCAGCGACGTCGTCGCGGCCGGCGGCGACGTCGTGGGCGTGGACGTGCCCGAGGCCGACGCCGCGCTCACCGAGGACCCGATCGCCGTGCTGGCCGACGCGCCGAACCCGGAGCTGGCCGCGGCCTTCGTCGCGGAGGTCACCGGCGAGCGGGGACGGGCGGTGCTCGCGGAGCTGGGGTTCGGGGCACCCTGAGCGCCGTGGCGCGCACCCGGGGCAGGACCGGCCGCCCGCCGTGGCAGATCGCCGTCCCGGCCGCCGCGGCGCTGGCCCTGCTCGGGCTGCCGATGCTGGCCCTGCTGGTCCGGCTGCCGTGGAGCCAGCTGCCCGAGCAGCTGGCCAGCCCCGTGGTCGGCCCCGCGCTGCGCCTCTCCCTGCTCTGCGCCGCGGCCGCCACGGTGGTCAGCGCGGTGCTCGGGGTGCCGCTGGCGTGGGTGCTGGCCCGCGCCGAGCTGCCCGGGATGCGGCTGCTGCGCGCGCTGGTCACCGTGCCGCTGACGCTGCCCCCCGTGGTCGGCGGCGTCGCGCTGCTCCTGCTGCTGGGGCGGCGCGGCCTGCTCGGCAGCCGCCTGGACGCGTGGTTCGGGATCTCCCTGCCCTTCACCACCGCGGCCGTGGTCGTGGCCCAGGTGTTCGTGGCCATGCCCTTCCTCGTGCTCGCCGTCGAGGGGGCGCTGGCCGGGGCCGACCGCCGGGTCGAGGACGCCGCCGCCACCCTGGGCGCCTCGCCGCTGCGGGTCTTCACCCGGATCACCCTGCCGAGCGTGGCCCCGGGCCTGGCCGCGGGCGCCGTGCTCTGCTTCGCCCGCGCCCTCGGCGAGTTCGGAGCCACCATCACCTTCGCGGGGTCCTTCCCGGGCACCACGCAGACGATGCCCGTGGCCGTGTACCTGGCGCTGGCCACCGACCCGGACGCCGCCGCGGTGCTGTCGGTGGTGCTGCTGGCCGTCTCGGTGGCCGTGCTGGTGGTGCTGCGCGGGCGCTGGGCGCAGGGGGCGCTGCGGTGAGCGCCGACCGGGACCCGCGGGAGCACCAGGGCCTGAGGGCGCAGCTGGCGCTGGCCCGCGGCCGGCTCGACCTCGACGTGGCCCTCGACGTCGAGCCCGGGGCCGTCCTGGCGCTCCTCGGCCCGAACGGGGCCGGCAAGTCCACCGCGCTGGCGCTGCTCGCAGGGCTGCTGCGCCCGGACGCCGGCCGGGTGAGCCTGCACGGGCGGGTGCTCACCGACGTCCGCGGCGGCCGGGCGGTGACCGAGGTGCCCGTGCCGCGGCGGGGCGTGGGCGTGGTCTTCCAGGACCACCTGCTCTTCGCCCACCTGAGCGCGCTGGAGAACGTGGCCTTCGGCCCGCGCTCGCGCGGGGTGCCCGCCGGCCGGGCCCGGGCCGCCGCGCACGGGTGGCTCGAGGCGCTCGGCGTCGGGGAGCTGGCCGGGGCCCGGCCGCGACAGCTCTCCGGCGGCCAGGCGCAGCGGGTGGCCCTCGCCCGGGCCCTCGCCACCTCGCCGCGGCTGCTGCTCCTGGACGAGCCGCTAGCCGCGCTCGACGCCGGTACCCGGGTCGACGTGCGCAGCGACCTGCGCCGGCACCTGACGGCCTACCCCGGCTGCACCCTGCTGGTCACCCACGACCCGCTCGACGCCATGGTCCTGGCCGA
>CADCUY010000251.1 GCA_902806005.1 uncultured Quadrisphaera sp.
GCGAGAGCTCGGCGGAGCACCGGGTGGCCGACCCCGGCGCCGTCGCCGAGCTGCTGACCGCCCTGGCCGGCCTGCGCGCGGCCCCGGCCGCGACCGACCACGATGGTCGACCGTGAGCCTGCAGCCCGAGACCCTCGACGCTCCCGACCGACCCGCCGGCACCGCCGCCTGGTGGCGCACCGCCGTCGTCTACCAGGTCTACCCCCGCTCCTTCGCCGACTCCACCGGCGACGGCGTGGGCGACCTGCCGGGCGTGACCGCCCGCCTGGACCACCTGGCCGACCTCGGGGTCGACGGCCTGTGGCTCTCGCCGATGTACGTCTCGCCGATGGCCGACGGCGGGTACGACGTGGCCGACTACCGCGACGTCGACCCCCTCTTCGGCACCCTCGCCGACGTCGACGAGCTCGTCGCCCGGGCCCACGAGCGGGGCCTGCGGGTGGTGCTCGACCTGGTGCCCAACCACACCTCCGACGAGCACGCGTGGTTCCGGGCGGCGCTCGCCGCGGGGCCGGGCAGCCCCGAGCGGGCCCGCTACCTCTTCCGCGACGGGCGCGGGGAGCGCGGCGAGCAGCCGCCCAACGACTGGCGCAGCGTCTTCGGCGGCGAGGCGTGGACCCGGGTGACCGAGCCCGACGGGACGCCGGGCCAGTGGTACCTGCACCTGTTCGACAGCCGGCAGCCCGACCTCGACTGGACCAGCGCCGAGGTGCGCGAGGAGTTCCACGCCGTGCTGCGGTACTGGCTCGACCGCGGGGTCGACGGGTTCCGCATCGACGTCGCCCACGGGCTGGCCAAGGCCGAGGGCCTGCCCGACCACGGCCGCGACCACGACCTGCTCGACGCGGGCCGCGAGGACGCGCCGACCCACCTCGCCCCGATGTGGGACCAGGAGGGCGTGCACGAGGTCTACCGCGGCTGGCGGCGCGTGGCCGACGCCTACGGCGACCGGGTGCTCATCGCCGAGGCCTGGGTGCAGCCGCCCGAGCGGCTGGCCCGCTACCTGCGCCCCGACGAGCTGCACCTGGCCTTCGCCTTCGCCTTCCTCGACACCCCCTGGCGCGCCGGCGACCTGCGCGCCGCCGTCACCGCGGCCCTGGCCACCACCGGCGCGGTCGGGGCGCCGGCCACCTGGGTGCTGAGCAACCACGACGTGGTGCGGCACACCACCCGCCTGGCCCTGCCCGTCGACGCGCGCCGGCCGATCGGCATCCGTGCCACCGACCCCCAGCCCGACGAGGCCCTCGGGCTGCGCCGGGGGCGGGCCGCCAGCCTGCTGATGCTGGCGCTGCCCGGAGCCGCCTACCTGTACCAGGGCGAGGAGCTCGGGCTGCCCGAGCACACGGCCCTGCCCGACGAGGTGCGCCAGGACCCGGCGTTCTTCCGCGAGCAGGGGCGCGTCGCCGGCCGCGACGGGTGCCGGGTGCCCCTGCCGTGGGAGGCCGGCGCGCCCGGCCTGGGCTTCTCGCCCAGCGGGCGGACGTGGCTGCCGCAGCCGGAGTCCTTCGCCCGGTTCGCCGCCGACGCCCAGCGCGGGGTCGCCGGCTCGACCCTGGAGCTGTACCGGGCCGCGCTGCGGCTGCGCCGGGAGCTGGGGCTCGGCGCCGGGCGCCTGGCGTGGGCCGAGGGGTTCGGCGCCGACGTCGTCGCCGCGCACGTGACCGCCCCGGACGGCGCCCCGGTGCTCGTCGTCGCGAACCTCGGGCCCGAGCCGGTGGCGCTGCCGCCCGGGGCCCGGGTGCTGCTGGCCAGCGGGGCGCTGGACGAGGCCGGGCGCGTGCCGCAGGACGTCACCGCATGGGTCTCGGTGGGCTGAGCGCGGCCGGTCGGGGACCCGGCCCTGGTGCTCCCCGGGGGTATGGGGCATCATCGGCCTCGGACACCGGCGTCCACTGGTGGTCTCCGGGGTCCAGCTCCACCCGCGCTCCCGGCCGCCCGGCCGGGGCGTCGCCCTCACTCGGATCGTCCGGCACGTTCCTGCCGGTGAGAGGACCACCCTGCGTCATGGCCACCGTCACGTTCGACCACGCCAGCCGCGTCTACCCCGGAGCCGAGCGCCCCGCCGTCGACGCGCTGAACCTCGACATCCAGGACGGCGAGTTCCTCGTCCTCGTCGGGCCCTCCGGCTGCGGCAAGTCCACCTCGCTCCGGATGCTCGCCGGCCTCGAGGACGTCAACTCCGGCCGCATCATGATCGGCGACCGCGACGTCACCGACGTGCAGCCCAAGGACCGCGACATCGCGATGGTGTTCCAGAACTACGCGCTGTACCCGCACATGTCGGTCGCCGACAACATGGGCTTCGCGCTGAAGATCGCCGGGGTGAAGAAGGACGAGATCCGCACCCGCGTGCAGGAGGCGGCGAAGATCCTCGACCTCGAGGAGTACCTCGACCGCAAGCCCAAGGCGCTCTCCGGCGGCCAGCGCCAGCGCGTGGCGATGGGCCGCGCGATCGTGCGCCAGCCGCAGGTGTTCCTCATGGACGAGCCGCTGTCGAACCTGGACGCGAAGCTGCGCGTGCAGACCCGCACCCAGATCGCGCAGCTGCAGCGCCGGCTCGGCGTCACCACCGTGTACGTCACCCACGACCAGGTCGAGGCCATGACGATGGGCGACCGCGTGGCGGTGCTCAAGGACGGGCTGCTCCAGCAGGTCGACACCCCCCGGCGGATGTACGACCACCCGAACAACGTGTTCGTGGCCGGCTTCATCGGCTCCCCCGCGATGAACCTGCTGAACCTCAGCGTCGTCGACGGCGGCGTGGCCTTCGGCAACGCCATCTACCCCGTGGCCCGCGAGGTGCTCGGCGAGGCCGCCGGCGCCAAGGTCACGGTCGGCGTGCGCCCGGAGGACCTCGAGGTCTCCGACAACGGCCTGAAGGTGGAGGTGGACGTCGTCGAGGAGCTCGGCGCCGACGCCTACATCTACGGCCGCGCGATCTTCGACGGCGAGGAGCAGCCGATGATCGCGCGCGTCGACGGCCGTCGTCCCCCCGAGAAGGGCGCGGTGCTCAACCTGACCCCCAAGCGCGGGCACACGCACCTGTTCTCCACCGCCGACGGGCACCGGCTCGGCGACTGAGCCGGCACCGCACCGCACGGGGAGCCCCGTCGACGCCTCGAGCACCGAGGCGTCGGCGGGGCTCCGCCGTGCCGGGGTGGGATGATGGCGGCCATGGCCAGCACGCTGCAGATCACGGCCGCCACCAGCGACCCCGCGCTGCTCGACCTGCCCGACCTGCCGTGGCAGCTGGAGCTGGAGCAGTGGCCCGAGGCGGCCCTGGCCGCCCTGCCCCGCGGCATCTCCCGCCACGTGGTGCGCTTCGTGCGCCTGGGCGACGCGGTGATCGCCGTCAAGGAGACGCGCGAGTCGTTCGCGGTCCGCGAGTACGGGATGCTGCGGATGCTGCGCCGCCTCGGGGTGCCCTGCGTCGAGCCGTTCGCCGTCGTGCGCGGCCGGGTCGACGAGACCGGTGAGGAGCTCGAGCCGGCGCTGGTCACCAAGCACCTGCAGTTCTCGCTGCCCTACCGGGCGCTGTTCAGCCAGACCCTGCGCCCCGACACCGCCCGGCGCCTGGTCGACGCGCTGGCCGTGCTGCTGGTGCGCCTGCACCTGACCGGCTTCTACTGGGGCGACGTCTCGCTGTCGAACACCCTGTTCCGCCGCGACGCCGGGGAGTTCGCGGCCTACCTCGTCGACGCCGAGACCGGCGAGCTGCACGAGACCCTCAGCCGGGGGCAGCGCGAGTACGACCTCGACCTGGCGATGACCAACATCGCCGGGGAGCTGATGGACCTGCAGAGCGGGTCGCTGCTGGACGAGGTGGTCGACCCGATCGAGACCGCGCACCACATCGTCGAGCGCTACCGCTCGCTGTGGGCCGAGCTCACGGAGTCGGAGGCCTTCGACCACGGCGAGCGGTGGCGGGTGCAGGCGCGGATCAAGCGGCTCAACGACCTCGGCTTCGACATCGGGGAGCTGGCGATCAGCACCGACGTGGGCGGGGCCGTGGTGCGGCTGCAGCCCAAGGTCGTCGACGCCGGGCACCACTCGCGCCGGCTGCTGCGCCTGACCGGCCTCGACGTGGAGCAGAACCAGGCGCGGCGGCTGCTCAACGACCTCGACGGGTACATCGCCGCCACCGACCGGCAGGGCGAGGCGGAGGAGATCGTGGCCCACGACTGGCTGAGCAGCGTGTTCGAGCCGGTGGTGCGGGCGGTGCCGCGCGAGCTGCGGGCGAAGCTGGAGCCGGCGGAGGTCTTCCACGAGGTGCTCGAGCACCGGTGGTACCGCTCCGAGCAGCTGCAGCGCGACGTGCCGCTGCGCGAGGCCGTCGACTCGTACGTGGAGCAGGTGCTGCCCCAGAAGCCGGACGAGGCGGCGGTCCTGGGCACCACCACGGCGTCGCTGCCCGCCGTCGTCCCCTAGGGCGCCGTCGTCCCCTGGGGCGAGGTCGAGGGACCGGGGCGGGTGAGCGCGGCTCCGGTCCGGGCGAGCTCCTGGACCCTGGCGAGGGCGCGGTCCCAGGCGGCGGACATGTCGTCGTGCAGCTCCTCGCCCGTGTCGGCGGCGACGGCCAGGTGCGTCCCGTCCGGGGTGCGCGTCAGCCGGTAGCTCTCCTTCGCCCCGCGGTACTCCCGGGCCGTCTCGCTGCCGGTGTCGTCCTGGCCCGCGGAGACCAGGCCGTCGTACTCGATCTCGAGCACCTCGGGCCGGCGGGCGACGACGACGCGGCCGAGCATCCCCGACCCGGAGGGGTCGAGGAACCGGGCGGTGCTGCCCTCCTGCCAGTCGGTCCGGGCGTGGGAGCCCGGCATGAACTCCGCCGTCCACTGCCGGTAGGTGGCGTCGTCGAACAGGACCTCCCACACCCGCTCGGGCGGGGCGGCGACGTCGACGGCCCTGGTGATGGTGCGGATGCTCACGGCGTCCTCCTCGGTCGGGTGCTGACCGGAGGAGGACCGTCCTGGCGGGGGCGACTCATCGGTCACCCGGCGATCCGCCCGGCCAGGACCTCGCCGTCGCGCTCCGGTGGAAGCACCTTCCGGTGGGCGGAAGGCGGATCGGGACGGAACGGGCGCGCGGACGGCGCCGTCGCGACGCTGGAGGGACTCCGGGACGCGGCCGGACCGGGACGGGTCTCGACCCCCGGTCCCGACCTGCCCCGGCTCGCCCTGGAACGGGAGGGCCCGGGACGGCCCGGAGCAGCGGACTGCGGCGGCGCCCCGGCGCGACCACCGCCGTCAGGCGCCGGAGCCGTCCCCGGGACCGCTGGCGGGGTCCGCGACGAGCAGGAACCGCCGCAGGAGATCGGCCAGCCGGCCCCGCTCCTCAGGGGTCAGGCCGGCGAGCAGGCGCTCCTCGGTGGCCAGGTGGTCGGGCAGCACGGCGTCGACCGCCGCGCGTCCCGCGGGGGTGAGGGTGACGAGCACGACCCGGGCGTCGTGGGGGGCCGGCTCGCGGCGCACGAGGCCGCGCTCCTCGAGCCGGTCGAGGCGCTGGGTGATGGCGCCGGAGCTGACCATGGCCGTGGCCATCAGCTGCCCCGGGGTCAGCTGGTGGGGGGTGCCGGCGCGGCGCAGGGTGGCGAGCGCGTCGAAGGACGCCCGGTCGAGCCCGTGCGCGGCGAAGGTGGCGCGCTGCTCCAGCTCCACCAGGCGCGCGGCCCGCGAGATCCGCCCGACCACGCCCATCGGCGCCACGTCGAGGTCGGGCCGCTCGCGCCGCCACTGCGCCAGCAGGCGGTCGACCGCGTCGCCCTCGCGGTCGGCTGCGCTCACACCCTCAGGGTAGACGACCTCTCAGTGCTGAGATACTTTGTCTCAGTGCTGAGAGATCACCGCTGGCTGCTCGCGAGCACCGCCGTCGCGCCCGCGGTGTGGGGCACGACGTACCTGGTGACCACGGAGCTCCTGCCCGACGACCGGCCCCTGCTCGCCGCCGTGGCCCGGGCCCTGCCCGCCGGGCTGCTGCTCCTGGCCGTCACCCGCCGCCTGCCCCGCGGGGTGTGGTGGTGGCGGGCCCTGGTGCTCGGGGCGCTGAACATCGGCGGGTTCTTCGCCCTGCTCTTCGTGGCCGCCCACCGCCTGCCCGGCGGCGTGGCGGCCACCCTGGGCGCCGTGCAGCCGCTGCTCGTGGTCGTGCTCGCCGCAGGCCTGCTCGGTGAGGCCGTCACCCGGCGGCGGGTGCTCGCCGGGGCGCTCGGGGCCGGCGGGGTGGCCCTGCTCGTGCTGCGCGCCGAGGCGCTCCTCGACCCCGTCGGGGTGGCCGCGGCGCTCGGCGGCGCGGTCGCCATGGCCCTCGGGGTGGTGCTGACCGGGCGCTGGGGCCGGCCGGTGCCGCTGCTGGCCCTCACCGCCTGGCAGCTCACTGCCGGGGGACTGCTGCTGCTCCCGCTGGCGCTCGCCGTCGAGGGCCCGCCGCCCGCCCTCGACGCTCCGGCCGTGATCGGCTACGGGTACCTGACCACCGTGGGGACCGCGCTGGCGTACGCGCTGTGGTTCCGCGGCATCACGACCCTCCCGGTCGCCTCCACGGCCTTCCTCGGGCTGCTCAGCCCCGTGGTGGCCACCGCTGCGGGCTGGGCGGTCCTCGGCCAGGACCTCACGGGCGCCCAGCTGCTCGGCGCCGCGGTGGTGCTCGCCGCCGTGCTCACCGCCCAGACCGCGGCGGCGCGCCCGGCGCGGCTGCCGACCTCCGGGACTCCGGGGCCCGCCGCAGCAGCACTGGCCGGCCGGGGCGGGCCGGCCCGCTGACTCAGCG
>CADCUY010000252.1 GCA_902806005.1 uncultured Quadrisphaera sp.
CCTCGGCGCGGTCATCTCGCTGAGCTCGTCGGCGGACGGGGTGCCCACCGGGTTGTGAGCACGGTCGAGCTCCTGCTGGAGTGCGCCAGCATCCTGCTGCTGACCGCCGGCGTCCTGAGCCTCACCGTGATCACCTCGACGCAGCGCACGAGGTCGGCCGCGTGCACGCCGGCCCGGACGGCGGCGGGCTGGGCCGAGCTCAGCCTCTCGCCGTCGCGCGCGGAGGCGGTGCGGCGGCTGGTGCGCCGCGGAGGCCGGCCCGACCGAGCCTCGGAGCAGGTCTTCGCCGTCGCCGTGGCCGTCCACCTGCAGCGCCGGCGCCGGTGCGTGGTCCCGCTGGTGCTCATCGCCGCCGGGCTCGCCTCCCTCGCCCTCGTGCTGCGGCCCGTGCCCGTCCTCGCCGCAGTGCCCGCCCTCGGGGCGACCCTGCTGGTGCTCCACGCCCTCGCCGTCGGACGCGCCGCCGGGCGCTCACGGCCCCTGCTGGCCCCGTACCTCGCTGCTCCCCGCCCCCGCGAGCGCGCGCCTGGCACCCCGAGCGGCGCCTCCGGACCGTCCTGAGCACACTGCCCCGGTGACCACCCCCCGCCGCTGGCTGTTCGCCGACCAGCTCGGCCCGCACTTCCTCGACGCCCCCGACCAGCCGGTCCTCCTCCTCGAGGCCACCGGCGTCTTCCGCCGCCGCGTCTTCCACCGCCGCAAGGCGCACCTGATCCTCTCGGCGCTGCGCCACCTCGCCGCCGAGCTCGGCGACCAGGCCCTCGTCGTCCGCTCGGCCACCTACCGCGCCGGCCTGGCCGAGGCGGGCGTCAGCGCCGCCGCGCCCATCACCGTGGTCGACCCCACCACCCACGCCGCCCGCCGCTTCGTGCGCCAGCTGGTCGACGACGGCTCCGTCGCGCAGGTGCTCCCCGCGCGGGGCTTCGCCATCGAGGAGGCGCAGTTCGAGCACTGGGCCGCGCAGGGCTCCGCGAGCCGGCTCGGCCGGGGCCGCCTGCTGATGGAGGACTTCTACCGCGACGTCCGCCGCCACCACCGCCTGCTGCTCGACGCCGACGGCCGCCCCGAGGGCGGGGCGTGGAACTACGACGCGGAGAACCGCGAGCCCCCGCCGAAGCGGGTGCGCACCCTGGCCGACGCGGACGGCGCGAAGGGCCTGCCCGAGCCGTGGTGGCCGGTCGAGGACGACGTCGACGCCGGGGTGCGCGACGACCTCGACCGGATGGCCCGTGACGACGGCGTGCGGTTCGTCGGCGACGACGGCCCGCGCCGGTTCGCCGTCACCCGCGCCGAGGCGCTCACCGCCCTCGACCACTTCGTCACCCACCGGCTCGAGCCGTTCGGCACCTACGAGGACGCGATGCTCGCCGGCGACCCGTGGATGTCGCACTCGATGCTCTCGGCGACGATGAACCTCGGCCTGCTGCACCCGGTCGAGGCCGCCCAGCGCGCCGAGCGGGCCTACCGCGACGGCGCGGTGCGCCTGGCCAGCGTCGAGGGCTACGTGCGCCAGCTGGTGGGGTGGCGCGACTACGTCTGGCACCTGTACTGGCACCTGGGGGAGGACTACCGCGCCCGCAACGCCCTGCAGCACACCGACGACGTGCCCGAGTGGTTCGCCCACCTCGACCCCGACGGCGCCGTGGAGGCCGCGTGCCTGAAGGACGTGCTGCGGGGGGTGCGCGAGGAGGGCTGGGTGCACCACATCCCGCGGCTGATGGTGCTGGCCAACTACGCCCTGCAGCGCGGCTGGAGCCCGCAGCAGCTGACCGACTGGTTCCACCGGGTCTTCGTCGACGGCTACGACTGGGTGATGGTCGCCAACGTCGTCGGCATGAGCCAGCACGCCGACGGCGGGGTGCTGGCCACCAAGCCGTACTGGTCGGGCGGGGCGTACATCGACAGGATGAGCGACTACTGCGGCGGCTGCCGCTACGACCCGAAGAAGCGCCTGGGCGAGGACGCCTGCCCGTTCACCGCCGGGTACTGGGCGTTCACGGCCCGCCACCAGGAGCTGCTGGCCGCGAACCCGCGCACCCGTCGCGCCGTCGGCGGGCTGCACCGGCTGCCGGACGCCGACGCGGTGGTCGCGCAGGAGCGCGAGCGGGGCTCGGCGGCGCCGTGAGCGCGGCGGCTACCGCTGGGTGAGGTAGGCGGCCGCCGTCGCCCGCAGCCGCTCGTGCACGCCGTCGAACGCCGCCGCGCCGGGCAGGTGCCGCTTCGCGAGCTTGGCGACCATCGTGTAGTCGGTGTCCACCACGTTGCCCGCCGGCGCCAGGCCGGCCTGGCTCACCAGCTGCAGGGCGTCGAGCACGTCCCAGCCGGCGAGCTCGGCCGCCCAGGTCACCAGGTCGTGCTGGCTGGCCCGGTAGGCGTCCTCCAGCGGGCGCGCCGACCCGGTGGACATGACGAACTCGTCGCTCTCCAGCCGGGGCCACGTCGGTCCGCCGCCCTTGACCAGGTCGACGACCACCACCGTGCGCATCGCCGCCTCCACGGCGGTGCCGCACACCTCGCCCTCGCCCTGGCGGCAGTGCCCGTCGCCGAGGGCCAGCTGGGCGCCGGGCACGTTCACCCGGAGGTAGGCGGTGGTGCCCGCCCGCAGCTCGGGGGTGTCCATGTTCCCGCCCCAGGGGCCGGGCGTGATGGTGGAGAACACCTCGCCGCCGGCCGGGGCGACGCCGAGCGTGCCGTGCATCGGGTCCAGCGGCAGCTCCACCTCGGGCCCGCCGCGCCGCGGCCGGAACAGGCAGGTGCCGCGGGCGACGTCGACGTCGTACACCCACACCGCCTCCTCCAGCGGCGGGTGCAGCATGGCGGTGCGGTGGGTGGTGGTCAGCGCCCCGAAGTGCGGGAAGGTCGTCGAGACGGCCCAGTCGCGCGCGGGGGTGATCTCCACCAGGTGCACGGCCAGGGTGTCGCCGGGCTCGGCGCCCTCGACGTGCACCGGCCCGGTGACCGGGTTCAGGTGCGCCAGGTCGCAGACCCGGCTGGGCAGGTCGTCCGCGGTGCGGACCCGCCCGCCGAAGCAGTCCTCGGTGCCGACCTCGACGACGGTGCCGGGCGCCACGCGCAGCGCCGGCTCGCCGCCGCCGCCGAAGACGTGGCGCAGCCGCTCCGGGGCGGGGTCGAGCCGGACCACCTCCAGCGCGGCGCTCACGGCCGGGCCTCCGCGTGCTCGACCTCCGTGGCCATCGCGGGCCTGCGCCCCGTGGCGAGCAGCACGACGAGCACGACCACGCCGATCCCCAGCCACGCGAAGCCGAGGCGCTGCGCGGCGACGTCGGCGTTGACGACGACGACGACCAGCACCGCGAAGCCGATGACCGGCACGGCCAGGTGGCGCCAGTAGTCCCGGCTGCGCCGGCGCACCAGGTGGTGGACGACCACGGAGACGTGCAGCACGAGGAAGGCCGACAGGGCGCCGAAGTTCACCAGCGTGGAGAGCAGCACGATGCCGTCCTCGCGCAGGCTCATCCCGATGCCCAGCACCAGGGAGACGGCGGCGACCAGCAGGGTGGCGTTCACCGGCACCCGGCGCACCGGGTGCACCCGCGCCAGGAACGAGGGCAGCTGGCGGTCGCGGGCCATGGCGAACAGCAGTCGCGACGTTGCGGCCTGCGCGACCAGGGAGTTGGCGAACCCCCAGGCGATGGCCGTGGCGACGGCGGTGGTGGTGGCCAGCGCGGCCCCGCCCGCCACCCGCGCCGCGTCGTAGAACGCGGTGCCGGCGGCGTCGCCCTCGGCGATCAGCCCCGCCGGGTCGGGCACGAGCAGGGCGGCGACGTAGGTCTGCACGATGAACAGGACGCCGGCGAGGGCGAGGGCGGCGATGGTGGCCCGGCCGATCGAGCGCGCCGACTCCTTGTTCTCCTCGGCGAGGGTGGAGATCGCGTCGAAGCCGAGGAAGCTGAGCACCGCGATCGAGACCGCGCTGAACACCAGCGCGACGGAGAAGGTGCTCGGGTCGTACAGCGGGGTGAGGCTGAAGCCGCGGCCGGCGCCCCCGGCCAGGGCGACCACCCCGATGACGAGGAAGACCGCCAGCACGACCAGCTCGCCGACCAGCACGACCTTGGTGGTCTTCGCCGTGACCTCGATGCCGAGGAAGTTGACCACCGTGTTGAGCACGATGAAGC
Source organism: uncultured Quadrisphaera sp. (assembly GCA_902806005.1). Taxonomy (GTDB): domain Bacteria; phylum Actinomycetota; class Actinomycetes; order Actinomycetales; family Quadrisphaeraceae; genus CADCUY01. Next base: position 4,140 of record CADCUY010000252.1, read on the forward strand.
CCACGATCCACGCCCACACGGGCACCGCGGGGATGATCGAGCTCATCGCCAGGGCCGCGATCAGGTACAGCAGGCCGGGCACGAGCACGTAGTCGAGGAGCACCATCCACCCGGCCAGGAACCCCACCGGCTGGGCGATGCCGCGGCCGGCGTAGGTGTAGACCGAGCCCGCCATCGGGAACGCCCGCGACATCTGCGCGTACGAGGCGGCGGTGAAGGCCATGGCGACCAGCGCGACCGCGTAGACCAGCGCCACCATGCCCCCGGAGGCCTGGAACACGCCGCCGAAGATGCCGAACGGCGCGATGGGCACCATGAAGATGAGGCCGTAGACGAGGAGGTCGGTGAGGCTCAGCGACCGCTTGAGCTCCTGGCGGTACCCGAAGGCCTCCACGCCCTGCGCCGCCCCGGTGCCGGCACCGGGGCCCGGGTGGACGTCGGGGGAGCGGCCGGCGGCCGGCTGGGGCGTGGTGCTCGTCCCGCTCATCGTGCGTCCTCTCGTCCCTGGTGCGCCGGCCGTGCTGGTCCGGTGCCGGGAGGGTAGGGCACGGTGACCGGCCGTGGCGGCCTCCGCGACGGGTCCGCGCGACGCCCCGGCCCGTAGGGTCGCCGTCCGTGGAGTGGTGGCAGGTCGCGCTCGTCGTCCTCGCCGGCACCTGGGCCGGGATCATCAACGCCATCGCCGGCTCGGGCACCCTGGTCACCTTCCCCGTGCTGCTCGCCGTGGGCTTCGCCCCCGTCTCGGCCACCATGACGAACGCCGTCGGCCTCTCGGTGGGCGGGCTGACCGGGGTGCTGGGCTACCGGCGGGAGCTGGCCGGGCAGGGGCGGAGGATCGCGCTGCTCCTGCCCGCGTCGCTGCTCGGCGCCCTCGGCGGCGCGTGGCTGCTGCTGCGGCTGCCCGAGGACCTCTTCGAGACCGTGGTGCCCGTGCTCGTCGTCCTCGCCCTCGTGCTCGTGGTGCTCCAGCCCCGCCTGCAGCGGCGGCTGCGCGACCGCACCGCCGCGCGCGGCGGGGCGGTCTCCCGCGGGTGGCCCAGCCGGTGGGCCGCAGCCCTGGCCGTCCTCGGCGCCGGCGTGGTGGGCGTCTACGGCGGCTACTTCACCGCCGCGCAGGGGATCATGCTGCTGGCCGTGGTCGGGGCCCTCGTCGTCGAGGAGCTGCAGCGGCTCAACGCGCTGAAGAACGTGCTCGCCACCGGCGTGAACCTCGTGGCCGCCGGCACCTACGCGGTGGTCGGCGGCGACCGGGTGGACTGGCGGGTGGCCGCGATCCTCGCGGGCTCGAGCCTTGCCGGGGGCTGGCTCGGCGCCCGCTTCGGCCGGCGGCTGCCCGCCCCGGTGCTGCGCGGCGTCATCGTCGTGGTGGGCCTGGCGGCGGTCGTGGTGCTGGTCGTGCGCACGTGAGCGGGCCCGAGGACGAGCCCGGGAGCGGGCGGGTGGTCGGTTCCGTGGTGCACCTGGGCGACACCGACGACCCGCGGCTGGCCGACTACACCGCGCTCACCGACGTGGCCCTGCGCCGACGGCTCGAGCCGGCCGGCGGGCTGTACATGGCCGAGTCCACGAAGGTCGTGCGGCGCGCGCTCGCCGCCGGGCACCGGCCCCGCTCGGTGCTGCTGGCCCCGCGGTGGCTGGAGGACGCCGCGGACGTCGTCGCCGCCGTCCGGGCCGCGGGCGCCGACGTCCTCGTCGCACCCGAGCCGCTGCTGGCGTCGATCACCGGGTTCCACCTGCACCGGGGGGCGATCGCGGCGATGCACCGCCCCGTGCTGCCCGCCGTCGCCGACCTGCTCGACGCCGTCGGCCCACCCGGTCCGGCACGCGGGCGCCGGCTGCTGGTGCTCGAGGACGTCGTCGACCACACCAACGTCGGCGCCGCGTTCCGCTCCGCGGCAGCGCTGGGTGCCCACGCGGTGCTGGTGAGCCCGCGGTGCGCCGACCCGCTGTACCGGCGCAGCGTGCGGGTCTCGATGGGCACGGTGCTGCAGGTGCCGTGGACCCGCCTGGAGCCGTGGCCGCAGGGCCTCGAGGTGCTGCGCGAGCGCGGCTACCTCGTCGCGGCGCTGGCGCTGAGCGCCGACGCGGTGCCGCTGGACGTCCTCGAGGCCCGCGTGCTCGCCGACCCCGCGCTGTCGCTGGCCCTCGTGCTCGGCACCGAGGGCGCCGGCCTGGGCCCGGGCACCCTCGCGGCCACCGACGTGCGGGTGCGCATCCCGATGGCCGGGGGCGTCGACTCGCTCAACGTCGCCGCCGCGGCGGCCGTCGCCGTGCACGCCCTGCGCCCGCGCTGAGCGCCCCAGGGGTCGAGGTCGGCGCTGCTCAGCGCACCAGCAGCCGCAGCGCCACCCACGCCGGCAGGGCGTAGCCGAGCACCGCGGGGGCGACGCCGGTGACCTCGAGCGTCGTGGTGCTGCCGGACGCCGCCGCGCCCGCCTCGCGCTCGCGGACCGCGTGCACCAGGCGCATCCGCGCCCACCGGCCCACCGCCCGCGGCACGGGCAGCAGCGCGCGGCGGGCCCCCCCCGCCCCCCCCCCCGCCCCCGCGGGGCCGGCGCGGGCCTCCCCGCCGAAGACGGCCGGCCGCACCCGGGGGCCGCGCA
>CADCUY010000253.1 GCA_902806005.1 uncultured Quadrisphaera sp.
GCCGAGCTGCTGCGCTGCTTCCTGCCCGGCCACCGCGTCGCCACCTTCCCGGCCTGGGAGACGCTGCCGCACGAGCGGCTGAGCCCCCGTGCCGACACGGTCGGCCGCCGCCTCGCGCGCCGCCGCCGCCAGCGCCCGCGCCTCGTCGCCGCCCGGCCCGTGCATCAGCAGCGGGCGCGCGTGCACCCGGCCCGCCCCTCCGGGCACGGTCGTGCCGTCCAGGGCGCCGTCCGCGGCGTCGTCGACCAGCCACGCGTCGAGCAGGTCGGCGTACATCCCGCCCACGGCCCGCGCGGAGGTCTCCACCCCGATCGCCGACAGGCAGGCGTCGGCCATGCCCCGCACCACCCGCCCGCCGATCACGGGGGAGACGCCCACCACGGGGGCGGTCGTCGCCCTCAGGGCCTCACGGACCCCGGGCACGGCCAGCACGGGTCCGATCGAGACCACGGGGTTGCTCGGGGCCAGCAGGACGACGTCGGCCCCGGTGATCGCCTCGAGCACCCCGGGCGCGGGCGCCGCCTCCTCGATCCCGTGCAGCGCGAACGAGCGGGCCGGCACCTTCGCCCGCAGGCGCACCCACCACTCCTGGAAGTGCACGACCTCACCGGTCACCAGCTCCACGTGGGTCTCCACCCGCTGGTCGCTCATCGGCAGCAGCCGCACCCCCGTGGGGAAGCGCCGGCACAGCGCGGCGACGACCTCGGAGTGCGGCACCCCGGCCGCGAGCATCGCCGTGCGCACCAGGTGGGTGCCGATGTCGCGGTCGCCGAGGGTGAACCAGCTCGGCTCGGCCCCGTACGCGGCGAGCTCGCCCGCGACGGCGAAGGTCTCGTCGCGCCGGCCCCAGCCCTGCTCCTCGTGGACGGCCCCGGCGAGGGTGTACATCACCGAGTCGAGGTCGGGGGTGATCCGCAGCCCGTGCATCGTGACGTCGTCCGCGGTGTTCACCACGGCGGTCAGCTCCACGGGCTCGGCGCCCGCCCCGACGGCGTCGCGCAGGCCCTGGAGGAAGCGGGCGCCGCCGACCCCGCCGGCCAGGGTGGTCACGCGCACCGGGACCCCTCCTCCACGGGCCCATCGTGGGGGGTCGGGCGTCGCCCAGCGCCACCGGCCCCGCGACGCGCACCCCGTCCGGGGCACCGGCGTGGCGTTCTGCGACACGCAGGGGGCCTTCCGGCGGCTCGCGAAGGTCCGTCCGATTGCGTCCGCGTGTCGCCAAACATCTTTCTGCTGACTCTCCGGTTCCGCTTGACGACAGGGAGTGACACCTCTGTAATTCCCTGAGTCAGCGGGCACGGCAGTCGACTCCGACTCACCGCCTTGACGCTCCACCCACGACGAGAGGGGCCGACATGAGCGACACCAGTGTCATGACCGCGACCACCGAGCTGAGCACCCCGGTCACCCGGCCGGTCAGCATGGGCATCCCCGGGATGCGCAGGCCGATGCCCGTCGAGGACGCCCCGGCGCCGGTCGAGGAGACCGCCTGGGCCCCCGAGGCCGACGCCTCCGCCCCGTGGCAGGACCTCGCCTCCTGGCAGGACCGGGCCCTGTGCTCGCAGACCGACCCCGAGGCCTTCTTCCCCGAGAAGGGCGGCTCGACCCGTGAGGCCAAGCGCGTCTGCCTGGGCTGCGACGTCCGCGTGGAGTGCCTGGAGTACGCCCTGGCCAACGACGAGCGGTTCGGCATCTGGGGCGGCCTGAGCGAGCGCGAGCGCCGGCGGGTCAAGCGCGAGGCGGTCTGAGCCCGGGCCCGCAGCCGCCGGGCACCGCTGCACCCTCCCTCCCCGCACCACCCGCGACCGCGCCGCCGGTCGCCCCGCGCGCCGTCGCGG
>CADCUY010000254.1 GCA_902806005.1 uncultured Quadrisphaera sp.
GCCCGCCCCGCTCCCCCCCGGCGGGCTCCGCCCGCCTCAGCGCACCGGGGCGCCGGCGTCCCGCAGCGCGGCCTTGACGTCGGCCACGGTGAGCGCCTCGAAGTGGAAGACGCTCGCGGCCAGCACCGCGTCGGCGCCCGCACCCACCGCGGGCGCGAAGTGCTCGAGCCGGCCCGCCCCGCCGCTGGCGACGACGGGGACGGCGACGACCTGGCGCACCGCGGTGATCAGCTCCAGGTCGTAGCCGGCCTCGGTGCCGTCGGCGTCCATGGAGTTCAGCAGCAGCTCCCCCGCGCCCAGCTCGGCCACCCGCGCCGCCCAGGCCACCGCGTCGGTGCCCGTGCCGCGCCGCCCGCCGTGGGTGGTGACCTCGAAGCCCGACTCCGTCGCGGGCTCGCCCGGCGGGGTGCGGCGCACGTCCAGGGAGACCACGAGCACCTGGTTGCCGAACCGGTCGGCGATCTCGGCGACCAGCTCGGGGCGGGCGATCGCAGCGGTGTTGACCCCCACCTTGTCGGCGCCGTTGCGCAGCAGCCGGTCGACGTCGGCGGGCGAGCGCACCCCGCCGCCGACGGTGAGCGGGATGAACACCTGCTCCGCGGTGCGCCGCACCACCTCGTAGGTGGTCTCCCGGTCGCCGGAGGAGGCCGTCACGTCGAGGAAGACCAGCTCGTCGGCGCCCTGCGCGTCGTAGCGGCGGGCCAGCTCCACGGGGTCGCCGGCGTCGCGCAGGCCGGTGAAGTTCACGCCCTTGACCACCCGGCCGGCGTCGACGTCCAGGCACGGGATGACGCGGACGGCCAGGCTCACGAGCACCAGGCTAGGGCGCGCGGGGGCGGCGGTAGTGTCGCCGGGGTGGGGCAGGAGCGGACGGTGTTCACCCGGATCATCGACGGCGAGCTGCCCGCGCAGCACGTGTGGGCCGACGAGCGCGCCGTCGCGTTCCTCAGCATCGCGCCGATCACCGACGGGCACGCCCTGGTCGTGCCCCGCGAGCCGGTGGAGCAGCTGACCGCCGCCGACGACGACCTGCTCGCCCACCTCGTGGTCGTCGCCAAGGCCCTGGGCCTGGCCCAGCAGGCCGCGTGGTCGGCGCCGCGGGCCGCGGTGCTGGTCGCCGGGTTCGAGGTGCCCCACCTGCACCTGCACGTGCTGCCCGCCTGGGGTGAGGCCGAGCTCAGCTTCGCCAACGCCCGCTCCGACGTGCCCGGCGCCGAGCTGGCCGCCGCCGGCGACCGGCTCCGCGCCGCCCTGCGCGAGCTCGGGCACACCGCCCGCGTGCCCGCCTGACCGCCCGTGCCCGACCTGCCGTGACCAGCGCCGTCCCCGAGGCCACCCGCAGCGCCACCGAGGAGGCCGCCGACCGGGCGCTGGCCCTCGCCCTCTCGCGGCCGTCGTCCGCGGGGCGCACCCGGGTGGTCGCCGTCGACGGGCCCAGCGGGGCGGGCAAGACCACCTTCGCCCGGGTGCTCGTCGAGCGCGCCGAGGAGCGCCTCGGGACCGCGCCGCCGCTGGTGCAGATGGACGAGATCTACCCGGGCTGGGACGGGCTCGCCGCCTCCGTGCCCGTGCTGGTGGAGAGGGTGCTCGAGCCCATCGCCCAGGGCCACCCCGCGGCGTACCGCCGCTGGGACTGGGACGCCGAGCGCTGGGGCACCCTGGTGGCGGTGCCGCTCTCGGGCCTGGTGGTGGTCGAGGGCTCCGGGTGCGGCTCGCGGCCGGCCCGGCCCTACCTCGGCGCCCTGGTGTGGGTGGAGGCGCCCGCCGGGCTGCGGATGGGCCGCGGCCTGGCCCGCGACGGCGAGGCGTACCGGCCGCACTGGGAGCGCTGGGCCGAGCAGGAGCAGGCGCTCTTCGCCGCCGAGGGCACGCGCGAGCGCGCCGACCTGCTGCTGGCCACGGGCTAGGCCCGTGGACCTGGCGGGGCGGCTCGCCCGGGTGCGCCGCAACTCCTTCCAGGTGCTGCAGTGCGCGGTGGCCGGCGGGCTGGCGTGGTTCCTGGCGCAGCAGGTGCTCGGCCACGAGCGCCCGGTCTTCGCGGGCATCGCCGCGGTGGTGGCCCTCAGCGTCTCCTACGGCCAGCGGCGGCGACGGGTGCTCGAGGTGGTCGTCGGCGTGGCCGTGGGGGTGCTGGTCGGCGACCTCATCGTCCTGGTGGTCGGCTCCGGGGCGTGGCAGGTGGCGCTGGTCGTCGCGCTGTCGATGACCGTGGCCACCTTCCTCGGCGCGGGCACCCTGATGATCAACCAGTCGGCGGTGCAGGCGGTGTTCGTCACCACCTTCGTCGCCCCCGCCGGCGAGGGCGTGGACCGCTGGCTGGACGCCGTCACCGGCGGGCTGGTGGCCCTGGCCATCGCCACGGTGGTGCCGTCGTCGCCGCTGCAGCGGCCGCTCGGCCTGGCGGTCGGCCTGCTGCGCGAGATCGCCGAGCTGCTGGCCGAGGCCGCTGCCGCGGGCCGGGCCCACGACGCCGGGCTGGCGCACGAGGCGCTGGAGCACGCGCGCAGCACCCAGACCCGGCTCGACGCGCTGCGCGCCGCCGGCGCCGAGGGCCTGGACGTGGCGGCCGGCTCGCCGTGGCGGCGGCGGCACGGCTCGCGGGTGCGCGACGTCGTCACGCTCTCGGAGCCGCTGGACCGGGCCGTGCGCAACGTGCGGGTGCTCGCGCGGCGCCTGGAGTCGGCCGTCGACCGGGGCGAGCGCGTGCCGCCGCTGCTGCTGGACTGCGTGGAGGCCCTGGGCGCCGCGGCCCTGCGCCTGGCCGGCGACCTCGCCGAGGGCGCGCCGCTGGACGAGGTGGTCGACGAGCTGGTGGGCGTGGCCGCGGCGAGCGCCGAGGTGCCGCGCACGACGCTCTCGGCCGACGTCGTGCTCGCGCAGGTGCGCTCGACCACCGTCGACCTGCTGCAGGTGGCGGGCCTCGACGGGCGCGACGCCCTGGGGCGGGTGCGCCGGGTCACCGGCGGCTGAGCGGGCGCGTGCTCGGGATCACCCGGGGTCGGGGGCGTGATCGTCCGCAGCGCGGGTAGCAGGGGTGGCATGGCGAACGTGGACCCTGAGGTCGAGGCCGTGTGGGACGAGTTCCACGCGGTGGTGAACATGAACAGCCGCGAGCTGGCCGACTGGCTGCGCATGGAGGCGGCCGACGAGCAGGGGGCGGAGGTGCAGCCCCACAAGCCGGTCAGCCGCGACCCCGCGGGCGACGGCAGCACCGGCGAGCGGGTGCTGCACATCCTCAGCCAGCGCAAGGCCGACGTGGACGCCGCTGACGTCGCGGTGATGCGCGAGGTGATCGACCTGGTCCGCTCCGAGCGGGGCGAGGAGCTCGAGCCCACGGCGGGCGACGCGGCGTGGCGCCACCGGCTGATGAGCGTGGGGCACGACCCGCTCAAGCCCTGAGGCCACTGCTCGGGAGGGGGCGGGCTACGGCTGCTCGGGCGGGACCCGCGGGATGACGCGGGTCGCGTCGGGGTCGGGGGCCCGAGGGGTCGCCCCGGCCTGCGGCAGGAGCTCCGTGGCGCCCGCGGGCGGCGTCGGGGCGTCCCCGCGCGACCGCGACCGGTCGCGCTGGTCCTCCTCGGCAGGGCCCGCGAAGTCCTTGGAGCGCTGGACGGCGGCGCTGCTGCCGGTGAACACGGAGTCGGGGCGGGAGGCCTCGACGGCGGCCGGCGCGGGCGGGGGCCCCACGGCTCCGCCGCGCCGCAGCCCCCCGGGGCGCACGGCGGGCAGGTCCCACGTCGACGTCGGCTCGGGCGGGGCGGCCGCGACCTCGCCCGGCGCGGGCGCGCCGCTGTTCTCGACCCGCTGGCGCGGGAGCCCAGCGGGGTTCGAGGCCACCAGCCAGCGCACCAGCGCCTCGCGCACGTGGCAGCGCAGGTCGAACATGCTCGGCGCGTCGGGCGCGGAGACGAGCACCCGCACCTGCACCACCGAGCCGACGGCCTCGGTGACCTGCAGCACGCCGACCCGCCCGTCCCACAGCTCGTCGGCCTCCAGGGTGCGGCGCAGCTGCACGCGCATGGCGTCGAAGTCGGTGCGCCAGTCGACCTCGACCAGGACGGTGCCGAGCAGCTGCGAGCCGGTGCGGGTCCAGTTCTCGAACGGCGTGGTGGTGAAGTACGTCGACGGCAGGACCATCCGCCGGTCGTCCCACAGGCGGACCACGACGTAGGTCATCGTGATCTCCTCCACCTTGCCGAACTGGGTCTGGACGATGACCACGTCGTCGACCCGGATGGCGTCGGTGAAGGCCAGCTGCACGCCGGCGAAGACGTTGGTCAGGGTCGACTGCGCCGCCAGGCCGGCGACCACCGAGAGCAGGCCCGCCGAGGCGATCAGCCCCGTGCCGACGGCGCGCACCTCGGGGATGGTCAGCAGCATCGCGGCGACGCCGACCACGACCACCAGCGCCACGACCAGCCGCCGCATGAAGCTGACCTGGGTGCGCACCCGCCGGTTGTGGCGGTTGTCGGCGACGTCGACCCGGTAGCTGCGCAGCACCGCGTCCTCGGCGACGAGCGCGACCGTGGTCAGCAGCCACGCCACCGACCCGATGAGCAGGGCGGTCAGGAACACCTCGGTGACGTCGAGCCAGTTGTCCAGCCCCGGTGAGCCGACCGCCACCTGGCGCACCACGAGCATGACCGCCACGAGGCGCAGGGGCCGCCGGCAGCGGCGCGAGATGTCGGTGACCAGCGGTGAGCGGCGGCCGGCACGGCGGATCACGACGCCGAGGATGATCGCGGCGACCAGGGCCAGGAGCGCGCCCGTGACGGCGCGCAGCAGGAGCAGCCCCTCCTCGCCCGGGGGGAGGAAGTGCGGCGCGGGATCGTCCGGTTCCAGGAATCCCGGGGCGGAGAGGACCACGGGGGCCAGGGCCAGCAGCAGGTGCACGGTGGTCGGACCTCCGGGGGGCGGTCAGCGGTCGGGGCGGTCAGCGGTCGGGGCGGCCGGACGGGCCGTGGGCGGCGGCGAGGGCGGCGAGCCGGGCGGCCTGCGCGTCGGCGGCGGCGCCGTCGGCGCGCTGGACGCCCATCACGGCCAGGGTGTCGCCGTCGGCGAGGTCGAGCTGCACCCACGGCCGCCCGCCGCCGAAGTGGACGTCGGTCACCTCGCTCCACGCCACGGTGCGGGTGTGGACGAGGTTGCGCACCGTCAGGTGCGTCGGGGTGGGGTCGGCGCGCACCGTGGCCTGGCGCTGGAGGAACCACACCACCGCGGCGCCGAAGGCCAGGAAGCCGGCGCGGTCCCACCACTCCACGCGGCCGGCGACGAACAGGGCCAGCCCGATGCTCATCGCCCCCACCGCGACGGCGAGCACGACCGAGACCAGCGGGCCGCGGCGCGGGCGGAACGGGGCGTAGGCCTCGCCCGGGGGGCCCGGCAGCTCGCCCGCGGGGCCCGGCAGCTCAGATGCGGCAGGCATGGATCGAGGTCACGAGGATCGCCCGGGCCCCGAGCTCGTACAGGTCGTCCATCACCCGGTTGACCCCGCTCGCGGCGACCATCGCGCGCACCGCGGCCCACGCCGGGTCCTGCAGGGGCGAGATGGTGGGCGACTCCAGGCCCGGGGTGATCCGGGTGGCGGCGTCCAGGTGCTCGCGGCGCACGTCGTAGTCGACCATCACGTAGCGGCGCGCCACCAGCACACCCTCGACGCGGCGCACGAGCACGTCCAGCCCTGCGGGCGCCTGCTCGCCGCGCCGGCGCACCATCACGGCCTCCGAGCGCAGGATGGGCTCGCCGAAGACCTCGAGGCCCGCGGCGCGCAGGGTGCGGCCGGTCTCGACGACGTCGGCGATCGCGTCGGCCACGCCCAGGCGCACCGCGGTCTCGACCGCCCCGTCGAGGCGGACGACGTCGGCGCGCACCCCCGCGGCGGCGAGGTGGTCCTCGACCAGCCCGGGGTAGCTGGTGGCCACGCGCCGCCCGTGCAGCCCGCGCGGGCCGTCCTGGGTGACGGCGGCGCCGACCGGCCCGGCGAAGCGGAACGTGGAGGGCCCGAAGCCCAGGCTGAGCACCTCGTCGGCCGCGGCGCGGGAGTCGAGCAGCAGGTCGCGGCCGGTGATCCCGACGTCCAGGGTGCCCGAGCCGACGTAGACGGCGATGTCGCGCGGGCGCAGGAAGTACAGCTCGACGTCGTTGTCGGGGTCCTCCAGCACCAGCTCGCGGCCGTCGCGGCGGCTGGCGTAGCCGGCCTCGGCGAGCAGCTGCTCGGCGGGCGCGGCCAGCGACCCCTTGTTCGGGACGGCGATGCGCAGCACGGGCCGGCCTCCTCTCACGGACGGGTCGTCACGGACGGGTCGTCACGGACGGGCTCTCACGGCGGGTCTCACAGGTGGGCGTACACGTCGCGCAGGCCCAGCCCGCGCGCGATCATCAGCACCTGGACGTGGTAGAGCAGCTGCGAGATCTCCTCGGCGGCGCGCTCGGCGCTCTCGTGCTCGGCGGCCATCCACGACTCGGCCGCCTCCTCGACGACCTTCTTGCCGATGGCGTGGACCCCCGCGTCGAGGGCCGCCACCGTGCCGGAGCCGGCGGGGCGCTGCTCGGCCTTCGCGCTCAGCTCGGCGAACAGCTCCTCGAAGGTCTTCACGAGGGGCCACTGTAGGCGGGCGCCCCGACACCGCCGCCCGCCCGCCGCCCGCGGCTCCGGCCCCCTCTCAGGCGGTGGCGGCGCTCAGCCCCCGACCCGCGCCGCGGCGACGGCCGCCTCGCG
>CADCUY010000255.1 GCA_902806005.1 uncultured Quadrisphaera sp.
CTGGTACTGAGGACGAGCCGGCCGCGCGGGCCGGGACGCTAGCCGCGCGACGGCGGGCGGGTCATCGCCATGACGTCGAGCGCCGCATCCAGGTGCTCCTCGGTCAGCTCCCCGCGCTCGACGTGGCCGAGCGCCAGCACGGCCTCGCGCACGGTGACCCCGTGCGCGACGGCGTGCTTGGCCACCTTCGCGGCCGCCTCGTAGCCGATCACCCGGTTCAGGGGGGTGACGATCGACGGCGAGGCCTCGGCGTAGTGCCGGGCCTGCTCGACGTCGGCCTCCAGGCCGTCGACCACCCGGTCGGCGAGCAGCCTGCTGGCGCTGGCCAGCAGCCGCACCGACTCCAGCACGTTCTTGGCCATCACCGGGATCTGCACGTTGAGCTCGAACGAGCCCGACGCCCCCGCCCAGGCCACGGCCGCGTCGTCGCCCACCACCTGCGCGCAGACCATGAGCACCGCCTCGCAGACCACCGGGTTGACCTTGCCCGGCATGATCGAGCTGCCCGGCTGCAGGTCGGGGATCCGCAGCTCGCCCAGCCCGGTGTTCGGGCCCGAGCCCATCCAGCGCAGGTCGTTGTTGATCTTCGTGAGCGACACGGCGATGGTGCGCAGCTGCCCCGAGAGCTCCACCAGCGCGTCGCGCCCGCCCTGGGCCTCGAAGTGGTCGCGGGCCTCGGTCAGGGGCAGTCCGGTCTCGTCGGCGAGCAGCTCGATCACCCGCTCCGGGAAGCCGGCGGGGGTGTTGATCCCGGTGCCGACCGCGGTGCCGCCCAGCGGCACCTCCGCCACCCGCGGCAGCACCGCGTGCAGCCGCTCCTGCCCGTAGCGCACCGCCGCGGCGTACCCGCCGAACTCCTGCCCGAGGGTGACCGGGGTGGCGTCCATCAGGTGGGTGCGCCCGGCCTTGACCACGCCCTCGAACTCGACGGACTTGCGGTGCAGCGACGCCGCCAGGTGTCCGAGGGCGGGCACCAGGTCGCTGACGACGGCGGCGGTCGCGGCCAGGTGCACCGAGGTGGGGAAGACGTCGTTGGACGACTGCGAGGCGTTGACGTGGTCGTTCGGGTGCACCTCGCGGCCGAGCGCGCGGGTCGCGAGCGTGGCGATGACCTCGTTGGCGTTCATGTTCGAGCTGGTGCCCGAGCCGGTCTGGAAGACGTCGACCGGGAACTCGCCGTCGTGCTCGCCGCGGGCCACCGCGTCGGCGGCCTCGACGATCGCCGCGGCGACGTCGGCCTCGAGCACGCCGAGCTCGGCGTTGGCCTGCGCGGCCGCCTTCTTCACCCGCGCGAGGGCGGCGATGTGGGCGGGCTCCAGCGGGGTGCCGCTGATCGGGAAGTTCTCCACCGCGCGCTGGGTCTGCGCCCGGTACAGCGCCCGCGCCGGCACCAGCACCTCACCCATCGTGTCGTGCTCGGTGCGGAACTGGCTGGCGTCGTCGCTCATGGGCGCCATGCTCCCAGCCCGCCCGCGGCGCGGCGCCCGGGCCCCGCCCCCTCAGGTGTCCGCCCGGCGCAGGCGCAGCGTGGCGATCTGGAACGGCCTCAGCCGCACGGTCGCCACGGTCCGGTCCCTGAGCGCCTCGTGCAGGCGCACCATGACGTCGCCGCCGCGGTCCTCGGCCAGCTCGACCGCCTCGACCACCACGCCTGCGCCGTCGACGGCCACCAGGGGCTGCGGGGCCGGTCAGCCTCGCCAGCACGAGGTGGAGACCGCTTGCGCGGACAGGCCGGTGGACGCCGAGAGCTCCACCCGGCTCAGACCCTCGCCGTGGCGCCGGATCGCCTCGAGCCCGACCACCTGGTCGTCGTCGCCGACCCACGGGGAG
>CADCUY010000256.1 GCA_902806005.1 uncultured Quadrisphaera sp.
ACCACGGCGGCCGCGGCGCGCAAGTGGTGGACGGGGGAGCTCGCGCGCCACGCCTCCGCGCGCTGCGTCGCGTTGGAGGACCTGGGGGTCACGCCCGCCCACGTCGCCGAGCTGCAGGGCCTCGTCGACGCCGGCGCGCTGAACGACAAGCTGGGCCGCGCGGTGCTCGAGGGCGTCGTGGCGGGGGAGGGCTCGCCGGCGGACGTCGCGCAGGCCCGCGGGCTCGCCGCGATCAGCGACGAGGGCGCGCTGACCGCCGCGGTCGACGAGGCGCTGGCCGCGCAGCCGGACGTCGCGGCGAAGATCCGGGCGGGCAAGGTGGCCGCGGCGGGGGCGATCGTGGGCGCGGTGATGAAGGCGACGCGCGGGCAGGCGGACGCCGCGCGGGTGCGGGAGCTGGTGCTCGAGCGCGTCAGCGGCTGATCACGCGGGGTGATCGACGTGCTGCTCTCGTGCTGATCGTCCCCGGCCTGAGTTGCTGACGTGGGAGCCTCGGGGCATACCCACTGACCCGCTCGAGAGGTGCCCTCAGCCATGTCCCGTCGCGATGCCTTCGCCCCCGCCCTGACGAACCGCCTCGCGACGTTCCTCCGGGCCGAGACCGCACGGGGGACCGCGCCCAACGCCCGGCCCGTCGCCGGAGCCTCCGCCTCGGTGACGCGGTTCTCCGACGGGCGCGATCGGGTCAACCTCGGCTCCAACAACTACCTCGGGCTGACGACGGACCCCCGGGTCGTCGCCGGGGCCCGAGCCGCCCTGGACGCCTACGGCACCGGCGCGTGCGGCTCCCGGATGCTCAACGGGACGACCGACCTCCACCTGGCCCTCGAGGAGGAGCTCGCCGACTTCTACGGCGTGGAGGCGGCCGTGGTGACCCCGAGCGGCTTCACCGCCAACCTGGCCGTGCTGTCCGCCGTGGGCGCGCCCGGCGACGTCCTCATGGTCGACGGTCAGGCGCACGCCTCGCTCCACGCGGGAGCGCAGGCGTCGCGCGCCACGGTCATGAGGTTCCGGCACAACGACGCAGCCGACCTGCGGCGGCGGCTCGAGCGGACCGACCCCGGCGTGGGCGTCGCCGTCGTCGTCGACGGGGTCTACTCGATGCACGGCGGCGTCGCCGAGCTGGTCGACGTGCTGGCGGTGTGCCGGGAGGCGGGAGCCCGCCTGGTCGTGGACGAGGCGCACGGGGTCGGCGTGCTCGGCGCCCTGGGCCGGGGTGCGGCCGAGGCGGCCGGGGTGCTGGCCGAGGTCGACGCCGTGACGGTCACCCTGAGCAAGGCGCTCGGCTCGGCCGGCGGGGCCGTCCTCACGTCCGCTGCCCTGGCCGACGGCCTCCGCTCGGCGGCCGTCCCCTACATGTTCGCCACCTCGAACGTGCCGGCTTCGGTCGGTGCCGCTCTCGCCGCGGTCAGGGTGCTGCGCGAGGAGCCCGAGCTCCCCGCCCGCGTCCGGGCGCTGGGCGACCTGCTGCGGCGGATGTTCTGGGCGGCCGGCGTCAACGCCCTGCCCGGGGACGGCCCCATCGTCGCCGTCCCCGTCGGGGCGGCCTCGGAGACGGCTCTGGCGTGGAAGCGCGTCTTCGACGCCGGGGTCTACGTCAACGCGGCGACCTTCCCGGTCGTCCCCCGTGACGAGTCGATCCTGCGGCTCTCGGTCATGGCCACGCACACCGAGGAGCAGCTGGCGCGCGGGGTGGCGGCCATCGCCGCAGCGCTGAGGGACCACCCGTCGCAGGACCGCTCCGTGCAGCTGCCCACCCAGCGCAGCGAGGCGGTCGTGCCGATCCGATCTTGAGGTCAAGGTGCGCCCGCCGGATGCCGAACCCATGGTGTGACCTTGATGGACGTCGTTGCGACACGGCCCGGGCGCGCGGCGCGGTTGTCGTTCTGCGCAGCCCTGGCGGTCGCGAGCGCCACGACGGTCCTCGGCGTCACGGGCTCTCCGCTCGCCTTCACGGTCGGGGCTTCCGCCGCTGCCCTGCTCGCGTCCTGCGGTGGCCTCGTCGTGCTCCGAGCGGCCGCGAGGGGCCGGACCGGGCGCCTGGCTCGCGCCGCCCTCGGGCTGAGCGCGGTGGTCTGGGGCGCCGGCGAGGCGATGGTCGCGGTGGGGCGCCTCCTGGACCCGCTGTCCGAGCAGGTCGCGACCGCGGGCGACGCGGTGTGCACCGCCGCCGCTCCGCTGGCCGTCGTGGGGATGCTCGCGCTGCCGCTCTCGGAGGCGGCGAGCGGACGCCGGCGCCGGTGGGCGCTCGACGCCCTGCTCATCGCCTCCGCCGGCGCCGCCGTCCTGTGGCAGACCACGTTCCGGCCCATCAGCCCGGACCCGTCGAGCACGGGCCTCGCCGTGACCGTCCTCCTCGCCGACCTGTCCGTGGTGGCGCTCGCGCTGCAGCTGGCGCTCGCCAGCCTCGACCGCGGCATGATCACCAGCGCTGCCGGGCTGGCGGCCTTCGGCGCCGGGGACCTGGCGTGGACCTACGCCCTGGTCGACGCCGGAGGGGCGTGGCCGTGGCAGTCCGCGGCCGTCTCCTGCCTGGCCTGGCCCCTGATCTGCGCCGGCTTCCTGAGCACCGGGAACGCGCGGTCCGGTCCCCGGCGCCTGCAGCAGCTGGGTGCCGACGAGCGCACCGGCTCGGTCACCGCGGTGCTGGTGGTCGGCCTGGCCGCGGCCCTGGCGATCACGTCCGGCCTCCGGGGCGAGCCGCTGGACGCCGTCAGCCTCGTGCTCCTCGTGCTGCTCCTCGTGCTGCTCGGCGCCCGCGAGCTCGTCCACCAGCGCCAGCGCGGGCTGCTCGTCGGCGACCTCACCCGCCAGGCGCGCCAGGACTTCCTCACCGGGGCGGGCAACCGGCGCGCTCTGGCCGAGCACCTGACCGACCTGGCCACGGTGCCCGACCCGACCAGCGTGATCGTCGTCGACCTCGACGGCTTCAAGGACGTCAACGACCGGCTCGGCCACGCGGTGGGCGACGACCTGCTGACCGAGGTGGCGCGCGGCCTGCGGGCCGCGGTGCCGGACGAGTGGCAGGTCTTCCGCCCCGGCGGCGACGAGTTCGCGCTCGCCGGCGAGGCCACCGAGTGCCAGGCCGCCGGCCACGCCCGCGCGGCCCTGGACAGCGTCCGCACCTCCGCCGCCGCGGTCGCCGGGGTGGGCCGGGTCGCCCTGTCGGCCAGCGCCGGCGTCGCGCAGCTGCACGGGGGCAGCGGCGACCCGATGGTCGCCCTCTCGCAGGCCAGCACCGCGATGCAGGCCGCCAAGCAGGCCGGCCGCGACCAGGTGGTCGTGCACACCGGCGAGCTGGCCGCCCGCGCCCGCGACCGCGCCGCCGTGGTCCGCCGGCTGCGCGAGGCCCTGGCGCGCGACGAGCTCGCCGTGGCCCTGCAGCCCATCGTCCGCATCGACGGGGGAGGGCTCTCCGGCTTCGAGGCGCTCTCGCGCTGGGACGACGCGGAGCTGGGGGTGGTGACGCCCGACGTGTTCGTC
The DNA here is from genome assembly GCA_902806005.1 of uncultured Quadrisphaera sp. GTDB lineage: Bacteria > Actinomycetota > Actinomycetes > Actinomycetales > Quadrisphaeraceae > CADCUY01. The sequence goes on from CADCUY010000256.1 coordinate 3,484, forward strand.
CCCGTCGCCGAGGAGACCGGCCTCGTCGTGCCCCTCGGCGCGTCGGTGCTCCGCCGCGGCCTCGCCGCCCTCACCGCACTGGGCGGGGTCGAGCAGGGGCTGCGCCTGTCGGTCAACGCCTCGCCGCTGGAGCTGCGCTCGCCGAGCTACGCCAGCGGCGTCCAGGCTGCGCTGCAGGTGGCGGGCGTGCCCGCCGACCTGCTGACCCTCGAGGTGACCGAGGCGGTCTTCGTCGCCCGCGAGGACCCGGCCGTCGCGACCCTGCGGACCCTGGCCGACCTGGGTGTGCGCGTCGCGGTCGACGACTTCGGCACCGGCTACTCCTCGCTGTCCTACCTGGGCCGGCTGCCCGTCCACTCGGTGAAGATCGACCGCTCGCTCGTCTCCGAGCTGGGCGACCCGCGGACCCGCCGGATCGTCGAGGCGCTCATCGCCATGTGCCGCGCCCTCGACCTCGGCGTCGTCGGCGAGGGCGTCGAGACCCCGGTCGAGGCGGGTGTGCTGCGCGAGCTGGGCGTCGAGCTCGGGCAGGGCTGGCTGTGGTCGCGCGCCCTGCCCTGGGAGGAGCTGCGCGGTGCGGACTTCCGCTCGGTCGCCGTGGCGAGCCTGCCCTCCGGTCCGGCCGCCACCGGGCCCGGCGGCGGCGCCCCCCTGGTCTGAGCTCGACCCGGGACCACCGATGACTCCGGTGGCCCCGCGGAGTCGTCACCGGCAGCCGGGAGCGCCCGGAGGTCCGAGGACGAGGAGCCAGCCATGCCCGCCACCACCCCCTGCCTGTGGTTCGACGGTCGCGCCGAGGAGGCCGCCACCTTCTACACCGAGGTCTTCCCGAACTCCTCGGTCACCGGCGTCACGCGCTACGGCCCGGGCACGCCGATGCCCGAGGGGACGGCGCTGACCGTCGAGTTCACCCTCGACGGCCGGCCGTACACCGCGCTGAACGGCGGGCCGCAGTTCACCTTCACCGAGGCGGTCTCCTTCCAGATCGCCTGCGCCGACCAGGACGAGGTCGACCACTACTGGACCCGGCTGACCGACGGCGGCGAGGAGTCGCAGTGCGGGTGGCTGAAGGACCGGTTCGGCCTGTCGTGGCAGGTGGTGCCCGACGAGCTTCCGGCGCTGCTCGCGGACCCCGACCCGCAGCGGGCGCAGCGCGCGATGCAGGCGCTGATGGGCATGCGCAAGATCGACGTCGCGGCGGTTCGCCGGGCGGCGGACGACGCTCCGGTCGCGGCCCGCTGACGGCCGGGGCCTGACGGTCGGGGACGCCCCGGCTCAGCGCGCGGCGGGGGCGTCCGGCACGGCGTAGGCGCCTTCGGGGGCCGGGTGGTAGTCCTCGAAGCGGTCGGGCACCGGCTGCTCGACCAGTGCGGCGGCCAGCCGGTCGAGGTAGAAGTGCCACCCCGGCCCGAGGCTCGAGGCGTCGTAGGGCTCAGCGAGGTGGTGCACGAAGCGCAGCGCCGTGCCGCGGCCCTCCTCCGCCAGCGTGACCACGAGGGGCCACGGCCCGTCCGCGGTGCCCACCGTCACCGCGAGCCGGTGCGGGGGCTCGCAGGCGTCGATGGTCACCCTCTCCGCCGGGGCGTCCTCCTCTGCCGCCATGACCAGCTCGACCGCCCCGGAGGCGGGATCGCCGGTCCAGCGCCCGAGCCATCGGGCCGTGCGGTCGGGGTCGGTCAGCGCCGACCACACCTCCTCGGCGGAGGCGTCGTAGGAGCGGGTGAACTCCAGGCGCACGCCGTCGACGTCGCGCAGCACGGTGCCCAGGGGAGTGGTGGTCATGGTTCCCTCCTCGTCCGGCGCCCGCGCCGGACCTCGGTGTCGAGGGCGTCCAGGCGCTGCGCCCAGAGCCCGCGGTAGGGGTGGAGCCACGCGTCCAGCTCGGCGAGCGGGCGCGCGTCGAGCGCGTACAGCCGGCGGGTGCCCTGCGCCCGCACGGTGGCGAAGCCGTGCTCGCGCAGCACGCGCAGGTGCTGGGAGACCGCCGGGGCCGAGATGCCGAACTCCTCCTGCACGCGGGTGGCGATCTCGCCCGCGCCCAGCTCGCCGTCGGCCAGCGCCTCCACGATGCGGCGCCGCACGGGGTCGCCGAGGACGTCGAAGGCGTGCACCCGACCTACCCTGCACCCTTCGCTTAATTAAGACAAGACGCAGACGAGGGCGGGGCGCCGGCCGCGCGCGGCCGGGATAGCGTCGGCCCGTGGCGCTGCGCACCGACCTGGTGCTCGAGGGCGGTGGGGTGCGCGGCTTCGCCCTGGTCGGCGCGGTGCAGGGGCTGGCCGAGGCGGGCTACGGGTTCGTGCGGGTGGCCGGCACGTCCGCGGGCGCCGTGGTCGCGGCGGTGGTCGCGGCCCTGGGCCGCGCCGGTGAGCCGCTGTCGCGCCTCGCCGACGTCGCCGGCACCCTCGAGCCGTCCCGCATCCGCGAGCGCGGGCGGATCGGCCGGGCCCTCGGGCCGCTCGGGGTGCTCGCCGACGTCGTCTCCTTCCTCGACGACGGGGGCGTCGCCGACGGGCGCTACCTGCGCGACTGGCTCGGCGGGGTGCTGGGCGACCTGGGGGTGGCGACCTTCGGCGACCTGCGGCTGAGCGGCGAGGCCGCCGAGGGCGTGCCCGAGGGCCGCCGCTGGTCGCTGCTGGTGACCGCGACCGACGTCTCGCGCCGCCGCGCCGCCCGCTTCCCCGAGGACTACCCGCGCTACGGCCTCGACCCCGACGCCCAGCGGGTGGTCGACGCCGTCACCGCCTCGGCCGCCATCCCCGCCGTCATCGACCCGGTGCGGCTGCGCCTGCCCACGGGCGAGCGGGTCGCCCTGCTGGACGGCGGGCTGCTCTCCAACTACCCGATCACCGTCTTCGACCGCCGCGACGGGGTGCGCCCGCGATGGCCCACGATCGGCGTCCGGCTGGACCGGCCCGAGGACGGGCCCGGTGCGGCGCCCAGCCGCCCGGTGCGGGGGCCGGTCTCGCTGGCGGTCGCGACGCTGGCGACCCTGGTCGACGCGGCCGACGCCCGCGTCGTCGACGACCCGTGCGTGCTCGACCGGACGATCGCCGTGCCCACCGGGGCGGTGCGCGCCACCGACTTCGACCTCTCGGCGGCCCAGCGGAGGGAGCTGCTGGAGGCCGGGGCCCTGGCGGCCCGGCGCTTCCTCGCCCGGTGGGACTTCGAGCGCAACCTGCGCACGTGCCGCTGCGCCGGCTGACGGCAGGATGGCGCGCATGAGCCAGCACCCCGAGGGCGCCGCCCTGGTGACCCTGCCCGACCCGGACCTCCTCGACGGGCTCGGCGCCGCGCCGGACGGCCTCGAGCTGCGGCTGTGGGACGTGGGCTCCCCGCCGGCCGACGCTCTCGGCGACGACGCGGCGCGGGTCGCCGCGGTCGTCCTGCCCTACTCCTCCCCGGCCAGCGCCCTGCGCTCGCTGGGGGAGCTGCCGGCCCTGCGGCTGGTGCAGAGCCTCAGCGCCGGCTACGACAACCTGGTCGGCAAGCTGCCCGCCGGCGTGCCGTTCGCCAACGGCGGCGGCATCCACGACGCGTCGACCTCGGAGCTGGCGCTGGGCCTGGTGCTCGCCTCGCTCCGGGGCCTGGACGACGCCCTGCGCGACCAGGAGCAGGCCCGGTGGCGGCCCCGCCAGCACGTCGGCCTCGCCGACCGGCGGGTGCTCGTGCTCGGCACCGGCGGCATCGGCAGGGCCGTCACCGCGCGGCTGCGGCCCTTCGAGGTCGACCTCGTGCGCGTGGCCAGCAGCGCCCGCACCGACGAGGACGGGGTGGTGCACGGCGTGGACGAGCTGCCCGCCCTGCTGCCCGACGTCGACGTCGTCGTCGTCGCGCTCCCGCTCAGCGGGAGCACCCGCGGGCTGGTCGACGCCGCGTTCCTCGCGGCCATGCCGGAGCAGTCGCTGCTGGTCAACGTCGGGCGCGGGGCCGTGGTCGACACCGACGCCCTGGTGGCCGAGCTGCGCGCCGGCCGCCTGCGGGCGGCCCTGGACGTGGTCGACCCCGAGCCGCTGCCCGAGGACCACCCGCTGTGGGGGGCGCCCGGCGTGATCATCACCCCGCACGTGGGCGGCGGGACCGCCGCGATGCGGCCCCGGGCGCTGGCGCTGCTGCGCACCCAGCTGCAGCACCTGGCCACCGGCGCCGAGCCGGTGAACCTCGTCGACCTGGGCTGAGCCGCGCCCCACCCACCCCGCACTCGTGGGGGTGCGTGCGTCCGGGAGGGCCCTCCGGGCGCACCTACCCCCACACGTGCGGTGGTGGGGCGGGGGTGCGGGGTTCGTAGACTCCTCGTCATGACCACGGCGCCCGAGAAGCCCGCCCCCGCCACCGCGGGCCCCACCGCTGCGGGCCCGGTCGCCCCCGACATCAAGCCCCGCAGCCGCGACGTCACCGACGGCCTCGAGAAGGCCGCCTCGCGCGGCATGCTCCGTGCGGTCGGCATGGGCGACGCCGACTTCGCCAAGCCGCAGATCGGCGTCGCGAGCAGCTGGAACGAGATCACCCCCTGCAACCTCTCCCTCGACCGGCTGGCCAAGGCCGCGAAGACCGGCGTGCGCGAGGCCGAGGGCTTCCCGCTGGAGTTCGGCACGATCTCCGTCTCCGACGGCATCTCGATGGGCCACGAGGGCATGCACTTCTCGCTGGTCTCCCGCGAGGTGATCGCCGACAGCGTCGAGACCGTGATGCAGGCCGAGCGGCTCGACGGGTCGGTGCTGCTCGCGGGCTGCGACAAGTCGCTGCCCGGCATGCTCATGGCCGCGGCCCGCCTCGACCTGGCCAGCGTCTTCCTCTACGCCGGCTCCACCCTGCCCGGCACCGCGACGATGTCGGACGGCTCCCAGCGCGAGGTCACGATCATCGACGCCTTCGAGGCCGTCGGGGCGTGCGCGCGCGGGCTGATGAGCCGGGACGACGTCGACGCCATCGAGCGGGCCATCTGCCCCGGCGAGGGCGCCTGCGGCGGCATGTACACCGCCAACACCATGGCCTCCGCCGCCGAGGCCCTGGGCATGTCGCTGCCCGGCTCCGCCGCGCCGCCCGCGGTCGACCGCCGCCGCGACGGGTACGCCGTCGCCTCCGGCCGCGCCGTCGTCGAGCTGATCCGCCGCGGGATCACCGCCCGCGACATCATGACCAAGGAGGCCTTCGAGAACGCGATCGCCCTGGTCATGGCCCTCGGGGGCTCGACCAACGCGGTGCTGCACCTGCTCGCGATCGCCCACGAGGCCGAGGTCGACCTCACCCTCGCCGACTTCGACCGGATCGGCTCGCGCGTGCCGCACCTGGCCGACGTCAAGCCGTTCGGGCGCCACGTCATGACCGACGTCGACCGGATCGGCGGCATCCCCGTCGTCATGAAGGCCCTGCTCGACGCCGGGCTGCTGCACGGCGACGCCCTCACCGTCACCGGCCGCACCCTGGCCGAGAACCTCGCCGAGATCGCCCCGCCGGACGTCGACGGCACCGTCGTGCGGGCGATGAGCGCCCCGATCCACCGCACCGGAGGCCTGACCATCCTCTCCGGCAGCCTCGCCCCCGGCGGCGCGGTGGTGAAGTCGGCCGGCTTCGAGTCGGAGGTGTTCGAGGGCACCGCGCGGGTCTTCGACGGCGAGCGCGCCGCGATGGACGCCCTCGAGGACGGCACCATCGGCGCCGGCGACGTCGTCGTCATCCGCTACGAGGGCCCCAAGGGCGGCCCCGGCATGCGCGAGATGCTCGCCATCACCGGTGCGATCAAGGGCGCCGGGCTCGGCAAGGACGTGCTGCTCCTCACCGACGGCCGGTTCTCCGGCGGCACCACGGGCCTGTGCGTGGGCCACGTCGCGCCCGAGGCCGTGGACGCCGGGCCGATCGCCTTCGTCCGCGACGGCGACCCGATCCGGCTCGACGTGGGCACCAAGCGCCTCGACCTGGTGGTCGACGACGCCGAGCTGGCCACCCGGGCCGTCGGGTGGGCGCCGCCGAAGCCGCGCTACACCCGCGGGGTGCTGGCCAAGTACGCCAAGCTCGTCGGCCCGGCGTCCGGGGGAGCGGTCCTCGACTGAGGCTCGGCCCGGCGCAGGTCAGCCCTGCGGCGACCGAGCTGACCTGCACGCCGAGCATGCCGAAGTGGTGCCGCGCGGCCTCCGCGGGCTCCTGCAGGGACTTCTGCATGCTCGGCCCGCACATGGCCGAGGGCGGTGACCGCCCGGCTCACGCCTGGCCGGCACCGGTGATGTTGACCATCCACTGGGTGCCGAACCCGTCGACGCACATGCCGAAGCTGTCGCCCCACGGCGCCTGATCGAGCGGCAGGACGACCTTGCCGCTGCCCGACAGCGCGTCCCACCAGCCGCGCAGCCGCTCGGCGTCCTCGGGCCCGCCCGAGAGCGAGACCGAGACGCCGCGCTGGCCCGAGTACTCCATGCCGTTCGGGGTGTCGGCGCCCATGAGGACCATCCCGGGCCCGACGTCGAGCTGCCCGTGCATGATCTTGTGCTGCTCGGTCGGCTCCTCGCTGGCGTGGAAGTCGGCGAAGGTGCTGAGCGTCAGCTCACCCCCGAACACCGACCGGTAGAACTCCATCGCCTGCCGCGCGGTGTCGCGGAAGCCGAGGTACGGGGTGAGCTGGACGGTCATGGTGGTCCTCCTCCATCGGGTGCTGACGGGATGACGACCGCCGCTGCGACCGGGACTCATCGCTCGGGGGGACGGCGCCCCGCGGGTCAGGGCGCCTCGAAGACCGCCACCGTCCGCGCGGGCACGGTGAAGGTGCCCGCCGCCGCGTCGTGCGCGGAGCCCTTGACGACCTCGTCGGCGCCGGCGGCCTGCACCGGGTGCAGCGCCCACACGCTGCCCGCGGTGCCGGGCACCGCCTGGGTGGTGGCCTCGTCGGAGGCGTTGAAGACCACGACCAGCCCCTCGCGCGCCGGGTCGAGGTCGCGGCCGGTGGCGTCGTCCAGGCGCATGACGATCACGCCCGGGGTCTGCTCCGGCCCGCCGGTGGGGAAGGAGACCCGCTCCTGCACCGACCGCGCCGTGCCGAGGGTGAACAGCGGGCTGCTGCGCCGGATCGCCAGCAGCTCGCGGGCCCGCGCGCTCGCCGCGGCGATGTCGGCCGGGGCCGGGCGCAGCGCCGGGTCGGCCAGCAGCGGGCGCGCGACGTCCCACGTCTCGCCGTTGTCGGCCTCCGGCGGCAGCCCGCGGCCGAAGCCGTTGTCCGTGCCGGTGTGGTCGAGGACGTTGAACCAGTCGCCGGAGTCGTAGCTGTTCTCGTCCAGCGACTTGCTGCGCAGGGTGTCGGCCCCCGCGTGCCAGAACACCACGCCCTGGCCGAAGGCGGTGGTGCCGAGGGCGAGGGTCTGCATCCGCACCCGGTCGGCCATCGAGGTGTCCTGGGGCAGCTTCAGCGCGAGCGCGTCGAACAGCGTGGTGTTGTCGTGGGCCTCGACGTAGGTGATGGCCTCCTGCGGGTCCTCGGTGTACCCGGCGGGGGCGCCCTCGTAGTCGACCTGGGCGCCGGTGACGGTGGCGCCGGTGCGGTCGACGAACCGGTAGCCCTCGAGGTTGCCGGTGAGGCCGACCTTGATCTGGTCGTGGGCCAGCAGCAGGCGCTCGCGCTGCTCGGCCTCGGTGCCGTTGACCTCGGCCCCGCTGGGGTCGGTGAACAGGCCGCTGGCGAAGCCCTGGGCGCGCGGGTCCTCGTCGAGCACCGTGCCGCCGCGGACGGCGTCGCGCAGCCGGTCGTTGAACGTGCCGACGCCGGTGCCGCCCATGGTGTCCTGCGTGGCCTGGACGAAGCGCGCGTCGCCGGCGACCTCGCCGAACTCCCAGCCCTCGCCGTAGAGGTAGATGCCCTTCCCGTCGACGCCGTCGCGCTGCACGGTCAGGGCGTCCAGGGCGCGGCGGACGTCGAGGATGTTCTGCTTCGGGTGGTGCCCCATGAGGTCGAAGCGGAACCCGTCGAGCTTGTAGGTCCGCGCCAGGGTGACGATGGAGTCGACGACCAGGTCGCCCATCATCACGTGCTCGGTCGCGGTGTTCGCGCAGCACGTGGAGGTCTCCACCGCACCGGTGGTGGGGTCGAGCCGGTGGTAGTAGCCGGGCACGATCCGGTCGAGGTCGTTGCCGCCGGTCTGCCCCGCGGACGAGGTGTGGTTGTAGACGACGTCCTGCACCACCCGCATGCCCGTGGCGTTGAGAGCGGCGACCATCTCGCGGAACTCCCGGGTGCGCACGGCGCCCTCGGGGTCGGTCGCGTAGCTGCCCTCGGGAGCCGTGTAGTGCAGCGGGTCGTAGCCCCAGTTGAAGCCGTCGCGGGCCGCGACGGCGCCCACGCACGCCTGCTGCTGCTCGCTGTCGGGGGCGAAGGACTCGAGGTCGCACGCGGGCTGCTGCTGGTTCGCGCGCACCTCGTCGACGGTCGCCATGTCGTTGACCGGCAGCAGGTGCACGGCGTTGACGCCGGCCGCCGCCAGGCCCTGGAGGCGGCGCATCCCGTCGCTGCCGGAGGCCGTGAAGGCGCGGTAGGTGCCGCGCAGCTCGGCGGGCACGGTGGCGTCGGTGACGGAGAAGTCGCGCACGTGGAGCTCGTAGACCGCCAGGTCCTCCGGCTGGGCGAGCGCGGGCTTGGCGAGCCGGTCCCACCCGGCGGGCGCCAGGGCCGGGTCGGCGAGGTCGACGAGCAGGCTGCGCTCGGAGTTCGTCGACAGGGCGGTGCTGTACGGGTCGGTGACGAGGTTGCGCTCGACCCGCCCGGTCTCGGGCACGTAGACCTCCACCTCGTACAGGTAGGACGAGCCCGCCCAGCCGGCGTCGCCGGTCGCCGACCAGACGCCGTCGCGGCCCGCGGCCATCGGCGTGCGAGCCACGGGCTCCCCGCCCGAGCCCGCGGTGAAGCGCAGCAGGGTGACGCTGCGGGCGGTCGGCGCCCACACGGCCAGGCTGGGGACGCCGCGGCGGAACACCGGGCCGAGCTCGGCCCGGGCGGCGCCGGCGTACAGCTCGTCCAGGACGCCGGGCACCTGGACGCCGCTGGTGGCCAGCACCCGGCCGTCGGGGCCGACCGCGGCCACGGCCAGCTGGCCCTGCAGCAGCTCACCGGCGCGCCGAGCGGCCTCGCGGGGCACGCGGAGCGCCTCGAGCTCGCGCAGGTGGGGGAACCGGCCGGTCAGCTTCCCGCCGAGCGCGTCGCGGGTCAGCTCGACCGCGGTGCCGCCGGTGACGGTGCCGTCGGCGAGCACGAGGCCGCCGTCGCGGGCGGTGTGCAGCTGGTAGGTGGTGCCCGCGGGGAAGGCGCTGGTCTCCCAGGCGATGGTGCCGGTGGCCAGCCAGTGGGCGCCGGCCTGCGCGTCGACGGGGTCGGGCACGTCGTCGGTGAGCAGCTTCGTGGCGTCGTCGAAGGTGAAGGTGTAGGTGCCCGCCTCGGCGATGTTCACGGGGATGTTGGCGCCGCCGGGCGCGCCGCCCGCGCCGTAGTTCTCGGCGAAGCTCTCGTCGATGACGACCTTGACCTCGTAACGGCCGGCGGGCAGCTGCAGGCTCACCCGGTACAGGTCGGGCGAGCCGGCGACCGGCTGCATGCGGGTCAGGTCGCACTCGGTGTTCCAGTCGCCGGGGCAGCCGACCTCGGACTGCAGCAGCCCCACCAGCGTGACCACCCGCGTCCCGGCGCCCGGCTCCTCGCCCGGCTCCTCGGCCGCGTTCACGCTGTCGGTGACGGTCTTGGTGGTGTCGTCGTAGGTGAAGGTGACCTCGCCGCCCGGCGCCACGAGCGGCACGTCGTTCGCCGGGTGCGCCTCGTCGAAGCTCTCGTCGATGACGACCTTGTAGCGGTAGCTGCCGGCGGGGATGTCGAAGGTGGCCCGGTACAGACCCGGAGAGCCCTCGACCGGCTGCAGGCGGGTCTGCTGGCACTGGGTGACGAAGTCGCCTCCGCAGCCGAGCTCGGACTGGAAGTCACCGGCCACCGTGGCGGTGCGCTCGGCCGGGGCGTCGGCGGCCTCGGCGGTGATGCGCTTGGTGGCGTCGTCGTAGGTGAAGGTGACCGGCCCGCCGGCGGCGGCGAGGGCGATGTTCGCGCCACCGGGCTCGCCGTCGGCGCCGTAGTTCTCGTCGAACGAGCCGTTCAGGGCGACCTTGTACGCGTAGTCGCCGGCCGGGACGTCGAAGGTGCCGCGGTACAGGTCGGGGGAGCCGTCGACCGGCGCCAGGGTGCTCTCGAGGCAGTCGGTCTGCCAGTCGCCCGGGCAGCCGATCTCCGACTGCAGGGTGCCGACCAGCACCACCACGTCCGGCTCGGCCGCGGTGACGGCGGACGCCGCGGGCAGGGCGCCGACGGCCAGCGGCAGCGCGAGGGCGGCGGCGAGGGCGCGGCCCCACGCGGACCGGGAGGCGGCTGGGTGTGCGGGCGAGGGGCGTCGGAGCACGGATGGACCTCCTCAGCCACGCAGCACTGCGTGGCCTCGACGACACGGAGCGTCGCGAAAGGTACGCCGTGGCCGTCAGCGGCACAACCGGCGGATCCCGCTCGCAGACGGGCGGTCGCAGGACCTGGGCCTGCCCTCACGCGTCCCCGCGCAGGTCCGTCGCAGCGCGCGCGTCGGCGCCTACGGTGCCGGTGTGCAGCTCGTCGCGGCCAGCGCCCACCCCCTCCTCGGCCTCGCCGGAGACGCTCCCTACCCCGTCCTCAGCCTCGGATGGCTCGTCCTGCTCGTGCCGCTGGTGGGCTGGGTCCTCGCGGCTGTCGCGCTGTACTGGGTCGTCCGCCTGGGGGTGCGCCACGGGATGCTCGACGCCCGTCGGCGCGAGCGCGGCCCGCACCGCACCCCGGCGTCGTCCGAGGACCGCCTGGACCCGGCGTGAGGGCGTCGCCCCGGGCTCAGACGCCGCGCTCGACCGGCAGCAGCCCGCGGGCCACGGCGTCGACGAGCGCGGCGTGGTCGCGCTCGGTCTGGTCGGCGTAGCGCTGGGCGAAGGCGCACAGCGCCACGTCCACCTTGTCGGAGCCGCCGAGGTACCCGGCGATCATCGAGGCCCCCGAGGTGCGGGCGTGCCCCTTGGCCAGCAGCCGCCCGCAGATGCCCGCGTAGTCGCGCAGCGCGTCGGCGTCGATGTCGTCCAGGGCCACCGAGCCCTTCATGTTGCGGAACTGGCGCACGTAGAACTGCCGCTCGCCCACGCTGGTCCACCCCAGCAGCGGGTCGGAGGCGGTCTGGAGGGCCTGCTGGTACTCCACGACCCGCTGGCCCTGGTGGGCGTGCCAGGCCGAGTCGCCGTGCACGAAGGGGGCGATCACCGAGCGCCGCGCCTGCTTGAGCTGGAGGAAGACGACGTCGGACTCGTCGCTGCCCTCGAGCAGCGCCACGTAGGCGCGCAGCCCGACGCTGCCCACGCCCACCACCTTGTGCGCGACGTCGACCAGCGTGTACCCGCCGAGCAGCCGGGCCCAGTGCGGAGCGAGGGTGCCCAGGTAGTCGTCGAGGGCACCGGCGAGCAGGTCGGCGTCGTCGGGCTCCGGGGGGGTGATCAGGGGCGGCTGGACGACGATCCGGCGCCGGCCCTCGCGCTGCTCGGTGAGCTTGGGCAGCGCCCGGTCGCTGGTGCGCCGGGCCGCTCGCTTCGCGGCCCGCTCCAGCTCGTGGCGCAGCCCGGAGTCGGAGGCCGAGGCGGCGAGCCCGTCGAGGTCGAGCTCCTCGAAGGAGCGCTCGAGCAGCGGCCGCTCGGCGAGGTCGCGGGTGTGCCCGCGGTAGGCGGCGACCGCGGAGGCGGTGGCCGCCTCGCACGAGCTCTCGCTGAACCCGCCCTGGCGGCCGGCGACCCAGATGCTCGCGGCCAGGCGGCGCAGGTCCCACTCCCACGGCCCCGGGTGGGCCTCGTCGAAGTCGTTGAGGTCGAGCACCAGCTCGCGCGAGGGCGAGCCGTAGAAGCCGATGTTGCCCACGTGGGCGTCGCCGCAGATCACGGGCGTGATGCCCGTCGAGGGCAGGGTGGCGAAGTCCTCGGCCATCACCGTGGCGGTGCCGCGCAGGAACCCGTACGGCGAGGCGGTCATCCGCCCGATCCGCACGGGCACCAGGCGGTCGAGGCGGCCCTGGTGCGAGGTGCGCACCTGCTCGACGACGTCGCGGCGCCCGTCCGCTGGCGCCCAGTGGGCGAGCGAGCGGCGGGGCACCTGCTGGCGCAGGCCCTTGCCCAGGGCGTAGCGCTCGGCTCGCGGGGTGGGGCGCGAGCGCAGCGAGCCGTAGGGCGCCCCGTCGGCCTGGGGGAGCACGACGTGCCTGCTGGCGGGGCTCGCCGGGTCGCTCACGCCGCACACCGTCCCACGCCCCGGCCGCCGGGCGTCAGGGCCGGGCGGGTGTGGGGGTGGCCGCAGGAGGAGGGGCGGGAGGCCCAGCGCTCGTGGCCGCTCGGTCGCCGGCTCGGGGACGCGTCCTCGCTCGAGGTCCGTGGCTCTCGACCACGTGCGCCGCCCGCTCCGCGATCCGTGGTGGAGTGGCTCGGATGACCAGGACCGTCGACCTGCGTGAGCGGCTGGCGCACGTCCGCTGGGTCGGTGGGGGCAGCGGTGCGGGCAAGTCGACCGTCGTCCGTCGTCTGGCGGACCGCCACGGGCTGCGCGTCTACGCCAGCGACGAGGTGATGTCGGACCACGCCGCCCGCTGCCCACCCGACGACTGCCCCCAGCTGAGCGCGTTCCTGCGGATGACCGTGGACGAGCGGTGGCTCCACCGGTCGCCGTCCGTCATGTTCGAGACCTTCCACTGGTTCCAGGGCGAGGCCTTCGACCTGGTCGTGGAGGACCTCCTGCGCTCGCCCGCCGGAGCTCCGGTGATCGCTGAGGGCTTCAGGCTGCTGCCGCACCTGGTCCGACCGCTGCTGTCCCGTCCGGCGCAGGCGGTGTGGCTGCTGCCGACCCCGCGCTTCCGGCGGGCGGCGTTCGAGCGCCGAGGAGGCTGTGAGTGGGAGGTCGTCTCGGGCACCAGCGACCCGCAGCAGGCCCTGAGCAACCTGCTCGAGCGCGACCGGATGTTCACCGAGCGGCTCGCCGGGGAGGTCAGCGGTCTGGGGCTGGACGCGCTGGACGTCGACACGACCATGTCCGAGGACGACCTGGCCGAGCGGGTCGCCGCCGCTCTGGCGCTCGACGTCGAGCGCTGACCCCTCCGGCCGAGCGACCCGTGCTCGTGGGTGCGCGTCCGCCATCGCCCACCGCCTGCTGGGACTCGCCCTCCTCAGCGCCGGTCGCGGCCCGTCGGCAGCACCGCCGACGGACGAGCTCGACGGAGAGTATGCTCGTCCGCGTGGGCCCCCTCCGAGTAACCCTCGAGCACCGCGCCGGCTGACGCCTCGACGACCGGACTCCCGGCCGACGACCCGCCAGGCGCGACCCTCCGCGAACCCACCACCCTGGGTCGGAGGGTCTCTTCATGCCCGGCCCCTCCACCCAGCACCGCCCGTGAGCACCACCCGGCGCGACGACCGCGCCGCCTCGCAGCACCGCCTCGAGCAGGAGGACCCCATGAGCACCCAGACCCCGCCCAAGCCGCAGCCGTCCCCGGCCGTGCCGGCGCCCACGCCCGACGCCACGCCGGCCCGGCCGGTGACCCGCGTCGCCACGCCCGTGCCGGCCGGCACCACGGGCCCGGCGCCCGTGGTGCACCCGCCGACGCCGATGACCGGCGCCGAGTCGCTGGTGCGCTCGCTCGAGGCGATGGGCGTCGACGTGGTCTTCGGCCTGCCGGGCGGGGCGATCCTGCCCACCTACGACCCGCTGCTCGACAGCCCCACCCTGCGGCACGTCCTGGTGCGCCACGAGCAGGGCGCCGGGCACGCCGCCCAGGGCTACGCCGTCGCCACCGGCCGCGTCGGGGTCTGCATCGCCACCTCGGGCCCGGGCGCCACGAACCTCGTCACCGCCATCGCCGACGCGCACATGGACTCCGTGCCGATGGTCGCGATCACCGGCCAGGTGGCCAGCGCCGCGATCGGCTCCGACGCGTTCCAGGAGGCCGACATCGTCGGCATCACCCTGCCGATCACCAAGCACAACTACCTGGTCACCGACCCCGCCGACATCCCGCGCGTCATCGCCGAGGCCTTCCACATCGCCTCCACCGGGCGCCCGGGGCCGGTGCTGGTCGACGTCACCAAGGACGCCCAGCAGGCGCAGACCACCTTCGCCTGGCCCCCGGTGATCGACCTGCCGGGCTACCGCCCGGTCACCAAGCCGCACGGCAAGCAGGTGCGCGAGGCCGCGCGGATGCTCGCCGCCGCCGAGCGCCCGGTGCTCTACGTCGGCGGCGGGGTGCTCAAGGCCGGCGCCAGCGCGGAGCTCACCGAGCTCGTCGACCTCTCCGGCGCGCCCGCGGTGACCACGCTGATGGCCCGCGGCGCCCTGCCCGACAGCCACCCGAGCAACCTGCACATGCCCGGGATGCACGGCAACGTCGCCGCCGTGACGGCCCTGCAGAAGGCCGACCTGCTCGTCAGCCTGGGGGCGCGCTTCGACGACCGGGTCACCGGGCTGCTCTCCAGCTTCGCCCCGCACGCGAAGATCGTCCACGCCGACATCGACCCGGCGGAGATCAGCAAGAACCGGCGGGCCGACGTCCCGATCGTCGGCGACGCCCGCGAGATCATCGCCGAGCTGCTGCCCGCGCTGCGGGCCGAGCACGCGGCGGGGCGCCGGGCCGACCTGAGCGCCTGGTGGCGCCAGATCGACGAGCTGCGCGAGACCTACCCCCTCGGCTACGACGAGCCCGGCGACGGCTCGCTCAGCCCGCAGCTGGTGATCCAGCGCCTGGGACAGATCGCCGGCCCCGAGACCGTCTACACCTCCGGGGTGGGCCAGCACCAGATGTGGGCCGCTCAGTTCATCCGCTACGAGCACCCCGGCACCTGGCTGAACTCCGGGGGCCTGGGCACCATGGGCTACGCCGTGCCGGCCGCCATGGGCGCCAAGGTCGGCCGCCCCGACGCCACGGTGTGGGCGATCGACGGCGACGGGTGCTTCCAGATGACGAACCAGGAGCTCGCCACCTGCGCGCTGAACAACATCCCGATCAAGGTCGCGATCATCAACAACTCCAGCCTCGGCATGGTGCGCCAGTGGCAGACCCTGTTCTACGACGGGCGCTACTCCAACACCGACCTGCACACCGGTGCCGCCGTGGCGATGGGCCAGCGGATCCCCGACTTCGTCAAGCTCGCCGACGCCTACGGCTGCGCCGGCCTGCGCTGCGAGCGGCCGGAGGACCTCGACGCCACCATCGAGGCGGCGATGGCGATCGACGACCGCCCGGTGGTCGTCGACTTCGTCGTCCACCGCGACGCGATGGTGTGGCCGATGGTCACCGCCGGGGTCAGCAACGACAAGATCCAGTACGCCCGGGGGATCACCCCGGTCTGGGACCGCGACGACTCGACCAGCCCCGAGTCCGTCTCCGGCCTGGGCGCCAGCCGGACCCGGGGATGAGCCGGCACACCCTCTCCGTGCTCGTCGAGAACCGGCCGGCGGTGCTCACCCGGGTCGCCGCGCTGTTCGCGCGCCGCGGGTTCAACATCCACTCGCTGGCGGTCGGCCCCACCGAGCACGAGGAGACGTCGCGGATCACCGTGGTGGTCGACGTCGAGGCGAACCCCCTCGAGCAGGTGACCAAGCAGCTGAACAAGCTGGTCAACGTGCTCAAGGTGGTCGAGCTCGACCCCGACAGCTCGGTGCAGCGCGAGCTGCTCATGGTCAAGGTGCGCGCCGACGCGGTCACCCGGCCGCAGGTGGTGGCGGTGACCGAGCTGTTCCGGGTGAGCGTGGTCGACGTCGGTGCCGACTCCCTCGTCGTCGAGGCGATCGGCCGGCCCGACAAGAACGAGGCGCTGCTGCGCGCGCTGGAGCCGTTCGGCATCCGCGAGATCGTGCAGTCGGGCGTGATCGGCATCGGGCGGGGCACCCGCTCGATGGCGGACCGCTCTCGCGCGAGCGCCTAGCCTTCCCCCCACCCCGACCGCTGATCCACTCCCAGGAGGACCCCACCGTGGCCGCTGAGCTGTTCTACGACGACGACGCCGACCTGAGCGTCATCCAGGGCCGCCCGGTCGCGGTGATCGGCTACGGCAGCCAGGGGCACGCCCACGCGCTGAGCCTGCGCGACTCCGGCGTCGACGTGCGCGTGGGCCTGGCCGAGGGCTCCGCGAGCCGGGCCAAGGCCGAGGCCGAGGGCCTGCGGGTGGTCACCGCCGCCGAGGCCGCCGCCGAGGCCGAGGTCATCATGCTGCTGGTGCCCGACCACGTGGCCCGCCACGTCTACGCCGAGTCGGTGCAGCCCCACCTGACCGACGGCAAGGCGCTGTTCTTCGGCCACGGCTTCAACATCCGCTTCGGCTACATCACCCCGCCCGCCGGCGTGGACGTCGCGATGGTCGCCCCCAAGGGGCCCGGCCACCTGGTGCGGCGCGAGTACGCCGAGGGCCGCGGCGTGCCGGTGATCGTGGCCGTCGAGCAGGACGCCTCGGGCGCCGCCTGGCCGCTGGCGCTCAGCTACGCCAAGGCCATCGGCGGGCTGCGGGCCGCGGGCATCAAGACCACGTTCACCGAGGAGACCGAGACCGACCTGTTCGGCGAGCAGGCCGTGCTGTGCGGCGGCGTCTCCCGGCTGATCCAGGCCGGCTTCGAGACCCTCACCGAGGCCGGCTACCAGCCGGAGGTCGCCTACTTCGAGACCCTCCACGAGCTCAAGCTCATCGTCGACCTCATCTACGAGGGCGGCATCGCCAAGCAGCGGTGGAGCGTCTCGGACACCGCCGAGTACGGCGACTACGTCTCCGGCCCGCGGGTGATCGACGCCGGCGTCAAGGAGCGGATGAAGGACGTGCTCGGCGACATCACCTCGGGCGCCTTCGCCGAGCGGTTCATCGCCGACCAGGACGCCGGGGCGCCGGAGTTCAAGCGCCTGCGCGCCGAGCAGGAGCAGCACCCCATCGAGGGCACCGGCCGCGAGCTGCGCAAGCTCTTCAGCTGGGTCAAGGAGAGCGACGGCGACTACGTCGAGGGCACCGCGGCGCGGTGACGCGGGCCGCGGCGAGGTCATGAGCCCCTCGGTGGACGACGTGGACGTCGGGCCTGACGAGCCCGACGTCACCGCCTGGTGGCTGCGGGTGCGCCCGAAGGTCGAGCGCGACCCCTTCGCGCGGATCGGCGTGGTGGTCGGCCAGTCGGGCGCGCAGGCGCTGACTCCGCCCGCGTTCAGCTTCGGCGCCACCCGCGAGCAGGCCGACGAGCTGCTCGGCCTGGTGCTCGACGGCACCAAGACCGCGACGAGCTCGGCCCTGGTGGAGTACCAGCGCGAGGGCGAGCCGCTGCCCCAGGTGGGCGGGCTGGCGATCGTGCTGGACGGCGCCGGGCAGCCCCGGGCGGTGCTGCGCACCACCGCGGTGGAGCTCACGACCTTCGAGCGGGTGGGCGCCGAGCACGCCGCCGCCGAGGGGGAGGGCGACCGCACCCTCGCCACCTGGCGGGCCGAGCACGCCTCGTTCTGGGGCCGCCGGGTCGACGAGGCCGGCGACTGGCCGGTGGTGCTGGAGAGGTTCGCGCTGGTGCACACGCGCCCGGCGGGCCGCCCGTGACCCCTCCC
>CADCUY010000257.1 GCA_902806005.1 uncultured Quadrisphaera sp.
CCGGCGGCGCGGAGTCCGCCGCGGCGCCGCCGGAGCCGGACGGCGGACCGGCCTCGGCCGGGCCCGGCTCCCCGCGCAGGGCGGCGAGCAGCGGCTGGACGTCGTCGGGCTTGACCAGCACGTCGCGGGCCTTGCTCCCCTCGCTCGGGCCCACCACGCCGCGGGTCTCCAGCAGGTCCATCAGGCGGCCCGCCTTGGCGAACCCCACGCGCAGCTTGCGCTGGAGCATCGACGTGGAGCCGAACTGCGAGGTGACGATGAGCTCCGCCGCGGCCAGCATCAGCTCCAGGTCGTCGCCGACCTCCTCGTCGATCTGCTTCTTCGCCGCCGCGACCACGACGTCGTTGCGGTACACCGCCGGCATCTGCCCCTTGGCGTGCTCGACGATCGTCACGACCTCGCTCTCGGGCACCCAGGCGCCCTGGACGCGCACCGGCTTGGAGGTGCCCATCGGCAGCAGCAGCGCGTCGCCCTGGCCGATGAGCTTCTCCGCCCCCGGCTGGTCCAGGACCACCCGGGAGTCGCCGAGCGAGGACGTCGCGAACGCCATCCGCGACGGCACGTTCGCCTTGATCAGGCCCGTGACGACGTCGACGCTGGGGCGCTGGGTGGCCAGCACGAGGTGGATGCCCGCAGCGCGCGCCAGCTGGGTGATCCGGACGATGGAGTCCTCGACGTCGCGGGGCGCGACCATCATCAGGTCGGCCAGCTCGTCGACGACGACCAGCAGGTAGGGGTAGGGCTGCAGCTCGCGCTCGCTGCCGGGCAGCGGGGTGACCGTGCCGGCGCGCACCGCGGTGTTGAAGTCGTCGACGTGCTTGTAGCCGTGCGCGGCGAGGGCGTCGTAGCGGTCGTCCATCTCGCGGACCACCCACTGCAGCGCCTCGGCGGCCTTCTTGGCGTTGGTGATGATCGGGGTGATCAGGTGCGGGATGCCCTCGTAGGCGGTGAGCTCCACCCGCTTGGGGTCGACGAGGATCATCCGCACGTCCTCGGGGGTGGCCCGCATGAGGACCGAGGTGATCATCGCGTTGATGAACCCCGACTTGCCCGAGCCGGTGGCGCCCGCGACGAGCAGGTGGGGGGTCTTGGCGAGGTTGACCACCACGTAGCCGCCCTCGACGTCCTTGCCCACCCCCATGATCATCGGGTGGGTCTCCTTCTGGGCGACGTCGCTGCGCAGCACGTCGCCGAGCGAGACGGTCTCGCGGTCGACGTTGGGGATCTCCACGCCGATCGCCGACTTGCCGGGGATCGGCGAGAGGATGCGCACGTCGGCGCTGGCCACGGCGTAGGCGATGTTCTTGCTCAGCGCGGTGACCCGCTCGACCTTGACCCCGGGGTCGAGCTCGACCTCGTAGCGGGTCACCGTGGGGCCGCGGGTGTAGCCGGTGACGTGCGCGTCGATGCCGAAGTTGTCGAGCACCGCGGTCAGGGCCTCGACGATCTTCTCGTTGGCCGGGGTCTTGGTGCGGTGGCTGCTGCCCGGCGACAGCAGCGTGGTCGGCGGCAGCGCGTAGCTGTCGGTGGCCGAGAACATCAGCTGCTCGATGCGCTGGGGCAGCTGCGTGGTGGGGGGCGCCACCAGCTCGGGGGCGGCCTCCGCCGCGGGCTCGCGGGCGGCCGCGGCCTTCGCGCGCCACCCCTCGGCGAGGGCGACCTCCTGGGTGTCGGCCCGGTCCTCGCGGCCGCGACCGGCGCGGTCGCCGCCGCCCGCGCCGGTGGCGGCGTCGGTGAGGTCGAGGACCGGGCTGTCGTAGGCGGCGTCGCCGGTGCGGGGCTCGCCCTCGGGGTGGCGCCCGCGGCGGCGCAGCCAGAGCGCGCGGGC
>CADCUY010000258.1 GCA_902806005.1 uncultured Quadrisphaera sp.
ACGTGGGCGGCACCCCGAGATCATCGAGCAGGGGCGGGCGGGCTCAGCGCTGGAAGAGCTTGTCGAAGCCCGGGGGGAGCGCCAGCTGCTCCTCGCCTCCGGCCCCGCTGGGGCCGTCGGAGCCGTCCGCGCCGTCGGCGACCGCCGGCCCGAAGGCCGACCCGGCCCGGGGCGGCGCCGCGAGGGCCCGCTGCACGGCGGCGCGCTCCTCCTGCGCCCGCTTCGCGGGGTTGCCCGACTTGCTCTTCCTCCCCTTGGGCGGCGGGGCGGTGCGACCCCGGGACTTCTTGCCGCCGCCCATCCCGGGGCTCCCGCCGCCCGGGCCGGAGCCGCCGGGGCCGCCGCCGATCCCCGGCATCCCCTGGCCGCTGCGCATCGCGCGCATCATCCGCTGCGCGTCGGTGAAGCGGTCCATCAGCGTGTTGACGTCGGCCGGGGTGCGCCCGGAGCCCCGGGCGATCCGCGCCCTGCGGGAGCCGTTGAGGATCTTCGGGTTGCGGCGCTCCTGGGGGGTCATCGACCGGACGATCGCCTCGACCCGGTCGATCTCGCGCTCGTCGAAGCTCTCCAGCTGCTCGCGCATGCCGGCCATGCCCGGGAGCATCCCGAGCATCTTCTTCATCGAGCCCATCTTGCGCAGGCCCTGCATCTGGGTGAGGAAGTCCTCGAGGGTGAAGTCCTCGCCGGCCTCGAAGCGGGCGGCCAGGTCGGTGGCCTGCTCGGCGTCGAAGGCCCGCTCCGCCTGCTCGATCAGGCTGAGCACGTCGCCCATGTCGAGGATGCGCGAGGCCATCCGGTCGGGGTGGAAGACCTCGAAGTCGGCCAGCCCCTCCCCCGTGGACGCGAACATCACCGGGCGCCCGGTGACCGAGGCCACCGACAGCGCCGCGCCGCCGCGGGCGTCGCCGTCGAGCTTGGTGAGCACCACGCCGGTCAGCTGCACGCCCTCGTCGAAGGCCTGCGCGACGGCGACGGCGTCCTGGCCGATCATCGCGTCGACGACGAAGAGCACCTCGTCGGGGTCGACGGCGGCGCGGATGTCGGCGGCCTGCTGCATCAGCTCCGCGTCGACGCCGAGGCGGCCGGCGGTGTCGACGATGACGACGTCGTGCTGGCGCTCGCGGGCGTGGGCCATGGCGCGGTGGGCGACGTCGACGGGGTCGCCCACCCCGTTGCCCGGCTCGGGCGCGAAGACGGCGACGCCGGCCCGCTCGCCGACCACCTGCAGCTGGGTGACGGCGTTGGGCCGCTGGAGGTCGGCGGCGACCAGCAGCGGGGCGTGGCCCTGCTCGCGCAGCCAGCGCCCGAGCTTGCCGGCCAGGGTGGTCTTGCCGGCGCCCTGCAGGCCGGCGAGCATGATCACCGTCGGCGGCTGCTTGGCGAAGCGCAGCCGGCGGGTCGCCCCGCCGAGGATCGCCACGAGCTCCTCGTTGACGATCTTGACGACCTGCTGCGCGGGGTTCAGCGCCCCGGAGACCTCCGCCGAGAGGGCGCGCTCGCGCACCTGGGCGGTGAAGGCGCGGACCACGGGCAGCGCGACGTCGGCCTCGAGCAGCGCGAGGCGGATCTCGCGGACGGTCGCGGCGACGTCCTGCTCGGAGAGCCGACCGCGCCCCCGCAGGTTCTTGAACGTCGCGGTGAGCCGGTCGGACAGGCTGGTGAACATCAGGTCCGAGCGTACTCGCCGGGGCGACCCCGGACCCTCTCGCTCCCGGCGGCACCAGGAGCGGCGCCCGGGCCGTCGACCCCCGCGGCCTCCGCGAGCGCGGCGACGGCCCGCGCCACCAGCGGCGGCTCGAGCGCCCTGCCGGCCCCCGCGGCCGCGTT
>CADCUY010000259.1 GCA_902806005.1 uncultured Quadrisphaera sp.
GGCGGCCAGCGCCAGGGCGAGGCCGAGCGCCAGCGCCAGCGCGGTGCCCGCGGCGGCCAGCGCGAGGGAGACCACCAGGCCGTCGCGCACGGCCGGGTCGCCGGCCAGGGCCCGGTAGGTGGCCAGGGTGGGCTCCGGCTCGCCCACGGCCGGCGCGAGCCCGGTGCTGCCGAGGGCCAGCACCCCGGTGGCCGCGCCGAGCACGAGGGCGACCGGCACCAGCGCCGGCAGCAGGAGCAGGGCGGTGCGGCGCCTCACGGGCCGGTGAGCACCGTGGAGCGCCAGCCCTCCTCCAGCGGGGCCACCCACCCGGCGCCCAGCTCCGGCAGCGCGCCGGCGGTGAGCTCGTCGAACGGCGGCACGACCTCGGAGCGGGGCAGGGCGTCGAACCCGGCGGCCACCTCGGCGGGGAGCAGCTCCGGCTCGACCGCCGGGTACTGCCCCCACACCTCGGGCCGGGCCTTGGCCAGCTGCTGCTCCGGCGAGAGCGCCAGGTCGGCCACCACCTGCGCCCCCTCGGCGTCCGCAGCGTTGACCGGGACGGCGAGGAAGCTGGCGTTGCCGAGGGTGCCGCCCTCGAGCGCCAGCACCCGGGTGGTCGCGGGGAAGGTGCCGTCGGCCACCAGGCCGTCGAGGGTCGCGGGGCCGTAGGTCATCGTGACGTCCACCTGGCCGCCGGCGTACAGCTCCTCGAGCTGCGCGAGGTCGCGCGGGTAGGTCTCCCCC
This sequence comes from uncultured Quadrisphaera sp., assembly GCA_902806005.1. Classification (GTDB taxonomy): domain Bacteria; phylum Actinomycetota; class Actinomycetes; order Actinomycetales; family Quadrisphaeraceae; genus CADCUY01. The sequence continues at coordinate 727 of CADCUY010000259.1, forward strand.
GCCCGCCACAGCGACGGGCCGAGCGCGGCGAGCTCCTCGAGCACGGGCGGCGCGACCTCCGCGTAGGCCTCCTCGCTGTGCTCGAGCGGGACGGCCGCGGGGCCGCCGCCGAGCCCGTAGAGCACCTGGCGGACGAAGGCGGAGCCGGTGAAGTCGGGCGGCGCGGGGTAGGTGAAGCGACCGGGGTTCGCGCGGGCCCAGGCCAGCAGCTCCTCGACCGTGGCCGGCGGGTCGGCCACCCGCGCGCTGTCGTAGGCGAGCACGAACTGCGCCTTGTGCCACGGCGACTCGCAGCCCTCGACCGGCACCCCGAAGTCGGTGGTGACCACAGGGTCGGCCGTGTCGAGGTACTGGGCGTTCGGCAGCCGCTGGGCCCAGTCGCACAGCCACGCCCCGGCCTGCTGGCCGCTGCGGAAGTTCTCCCCGTTGACCCACACCAGGTCGACGCTGCCGTCGTCGCCGGGCCCGGCCTGCAGCTCCGACAGCACCCGGTTCAGGGCGTCGGCGGTGTCGGCCACCGGCACCCGCCGCAGGGTGACGCCCAGCTCCTGCGCCGCCGGGGCCAGGACGTCGTCGACGTAGGCGTTGCCCTGCTGGTCGCCGCCGTACATCCACAGGTCCACCGTCTGGCCCCGGGCCTGCTGCGCCACCTGCTCCCACGGCAGCACCTCGGCCTGCGCGGAGGACCCGCCGGCCCCCGGCGCCGGCGCCCCGGCGCACGCCACCAGGCCCGCCGCGGCGGCGACCAGTAACGTGCCCAGGCGGCACGCGCGCCCTCGTCCGGTGCGCACGGCGCTGCCTCCTGCGGATCGGTGGGTGAGTCGGGCAGCGGACCGCCCAGGGGTGTCATCCAAACCGATCGCCGCCGCGGCGGCGCGCCGGAGGCCGGCGGGACGAGGGGGCGGTGGTGCGCGTGGTCGAACGGACGCCCTCCGCGCCGTGGCTGCGGCTGGCCGTGCTCGGGGCGCTGCTCGCCGCGGGGGTCGCCGCGGCGGTCTGGCTGCCCGTGCCCGACCTGCGGGAGTTGGCGGCCGCGCCCGCCGCGCGGGAGCCCTGGGCCCCGGTGCTCTTCGCCGCCGCCTACGCCGCGGCCACGC
>CADCUY010000260.1 GCA_902806005.1 uncultured Quadrisphaera sp.
GGGAGGGTCGCTGTCGTGCGGAGGTGCTCACCGGGCCAGCGTGCCACGCGGGGCCGACGGGCCGGTCGCGCTCAGACGGCGACCGGGGTCCTGGCGGTGCCCACGCTGGCCCACACCGCGCGGCGGCCGTGCCCGTCGTCGGTGGTGCCCCACGCGTCGGCGAGCTCGGAGACCAGGTGCATCCCGCGGCCCGACGTCGCCTCCGGCCCCGCGGTGGTCACGCGCACCGGGCCCCCGCCGCCGTCGACGACCTCCACCTCGACCGCTCCGGGCAGCACGCGCCAGCGCAGCAGCAGGGAGCCGGGGCCCAGCGGGGCGGCGTGGCGCACGGCGTTGCCGAGCAGCTCCGAGGCCACCAGCGCCACCTCGTCGACGGCGTCGCCCGGGGCGCCGCAGCGGTCGAGCTCGCGCACCAGGGCCCGGCGCGCGAGCGGCACGGAGGCGGCCTCGTGGGAGACGCGGAAGGTCCCGTCGGCGCCCTCGCCCCCGCCGGTGAGGACGACGAGCCGGGGGTCGGCCATGAGCGCTCCAACGACCAGGAGGTGGAGAGACCGTCACGGGTCATGACGACGACTGCGCCCACTGCCAGACGCGTCCGGTCTGTACCCCGCTCGCGCGCCGGTCAAACCGGCCCCTGCGGGCGCCCCGCGGGTGAACAGCGGGTGTCCGGTGATCGTCGGGCAGTGATGGGGCTCGCGCCCCGGGCGTCCAGCGTGCATCCTGCGCCCTGTGCAGCCACACGTGAGGGACTGGTTCGCCCGCCGCAGCTCCCGCGCCGCCGACTGGCCGCTGGTCGCGATGGAGGCGTGCAAGGGCGACACCCGGGTCAGCGTCGTGCTGCCCGCCCTCGACGAGGAGGCCACCGTCGGGCGGGTGGTCGAGATGGTCGTCGCCCTCGGCGAGCGCACCGGCCTGGTCGACGAGGTGGTCGTCATGGACTCCGGCTCGACCGACGCCACCGCGCGGGTCGCCGCCGACGCCGGCGCCGCGGTGCACCACCGCGACGACGTGCTGCCCGAGGTCGGCTCGCTGCCCGGCAAGGGCGAGGTGCTGTGGAAGTCGCTCGCGGTGACGCGCGGCGACGTGGTGGCCTTCGTCGACTCCGACCTCACCGACCCGCACCCGGCCCTGGTGACCGGCCTGCTCGGGCCGCTGCTGTGCACCCCCTCGGTGCAGCTGGTCAAGGGCTGCTACGACCGGCCGCTCGCCGGCGCGGGCGCCACCTCGGGCGGCCGGGTGACCGAGCTGATGGCGCGCCCGCTGATCAACCGGCTCGCGCCCGACCTCGCGGGCCTGGTGCAGCCGCTGGCCGGCGAGTACGCCGCCCGCCGCTCGCTGCTGGAGCGGCTGCCCTTCGTCTCCGGCTACGGGGTGGAGATCGGGATGCTCCTCGACACCCTGCGCACCGCGGGCCTCGACGCCATCGCCCAGGTCGACCTGGGCCACCGCTCGCACCACCACCAGGACACCGCCGCGCTGGGGCGGATGGCCTCGCAGGTGCTCGCCACCGTGCTCTCGCGCAGCGCCCCGGTGCACGACCCCGACGCGCTCGTCGGCTCCCTCACCCAGTTCAGCCGGCACCCGGCGGGCGGCCCGACCGGGTGGGTGCCCGGCGAGCACGACGTCTCGGTGCACGAGCGGCCGCCGATGCTCACCGTGCCCGGCTACGTCCCGACCCGCGGGGCCCTCGCCGTCTGAGGTCGCCCCGTGCGCCCCGGCTCCGGCCCCGCGGCGCTCCGCGCGCCTACCCTGGGCGCAGCGCGGCCGCCGGGCCGGGCGCGACCGGGGGGGCCGAGCGGTGGGACGGGACGGTGGCGAG
>CADCUY010000261.1 GCA_902806005.1 uncultured Quadrisphaera sp.
GACGCCGGGGCGCCCTGCTCGGGCCGGTCGGCCGCGCGGGCCACCGCGTCGCGCAGCGCCGGGCGCACCTGCTCGCGCAGCGCGTCGAGGTCGTGGCCGCGGGCGAGGACGGCGCCGTCCTCGCCCTCGACGACGAAGGTCGCCCTCAGGTGCGGGGGCACCTTGGACCACTCCCAGGCGTCCTCGGGCACCACCACCCCGGCCGCGGCGCGCACGGCGGCGGTGAGCACCCGGGTGAGCGGCTGCTCGCCGTCCACCCCGCCCGAGGCCTCCAGGTGCGCGACGAGGGCGCGGGCGGTGTCGGGCACCGGCACCAGCTGCACCCGCAGGGGCTTGGGCAGCCCGCGCAGCAGCGCGGTCACCAGCTCCAGGCGCAGCCCGGGCACCAGAGCGTCGAAGCCCGAGGACGACAGCTGGCCGAGCACGCTGACCGGGACGTGCACGGTGACCCCGTCGTCGCTCTCCCCGGGGCTGAACCTGTAGCTGAGGTCGAGGGTTGCGCTCGAGGTGCTCCAGGTGAGCGGGAACTCCTCGTCGGCCGCGGCGAGGTCGTCGGCACGGCCGGGGGCGAGGAGGTCCTCGACGCTGAAGGTCAGGGCGTCCGGGTCGGTGCGCCGCGCCCCCCTCCACCACCGGTCGAAGGTCCGTGCGGAGACCACGTCGGCGGGGATCCGGGCGTCGTAGAGGGCCACGAGGGTCTCCTCGTCGACGGCCAGGCCGCGGCGCCGCACGCGCGAGCCGAGCTCCTCGACCTCCTCGAGGCGGCGGCGGTTCTCCTCCTGGAAGGCGTGCCGCGAGCTCCACTCGCCCTCGACCAGGGCGTGCCGCAGGAACAGCTCGCGCGAGAGCGCCGGGTCGATCCGCGCGTAGTCCACGGTGCGCCCGGTGATCACCGGCAGCCCGTAGAGGGTGGCCCGCTCGGTGGCGACGGCGGCGGCGCGACGGCGCTCCCACCGCGGCTCGGAGTAGCTGCGCTTGAGCAGGTGCGCGCCCGCCCGCTCCACCCACTCCGGGTCGATCCGGGCCGCGGACCGCCCCCACAGCCGGGAGGTCTCGACCAGCTCGCCGGCGACCACCCAGGCCGGCGGGCGCTTGGCCAGGCTCGAGCCGGGCACGATCGCGAACCGCGTGCCGCGGGCGCCGAGGAACTCCTGCGGGCGGCGGGTGGTCTTCAGGTCCTTCAGGCCCACGTGGGAGAGCAGCCCGGCGAGCAGGGCCTGGTGGACGGCGTCGCGCACCGCGGCCAGCTCCTCGCCCTCGCGCACCGGGCCCACCCGCACCGACGTCCCGCGCTGGACGATGCTGCGCAGCTGCCCGTGCAGGTCCTGCCACTCGCGCACCCGCAGCCAGTGCAGGTGCTCGGCGCGGCACGCCCGCCGGAACGCGCTGGAGGACAGCTCGTCCTGCTGGGCGCGCAGGTGGGACCACAGGTTCAGCCAGGCGAGCAGGTCGGAGTGCTCGTCGGCGAAGCGCCGGTGGGCCGCGGCCGCCGCCTCCTGCGCCGCGGGCCCCGCGTCGGCGCTGGGGCGCTCGCGGGGGTCCTGCACCGACAGGGCCGCGACGACGACGAGCACCTCGGGGAGCACGCCGAGGCGCTCGGCCTCGACGACCATCCGCGCCAGGCGCGGGTCGACCGGCAGGTCCGCGAGCCGCCGCCCGGTGGGGGTGAGCCGCCGCGCGGCGCCGCCCTCCTCGTCGGTGAGCGCGCCGAGCTCGTCCAGCAGCGCGAGGCCGTCGCGCACCTGGCGCCGGTCGGGCGGGTCGAGGAAGGGGAACGCCTCGAGGTCGCCGAGGTCGAGGGAGAGCATCCGCAGCAGCACCGCGGCCAGGTTGGTCCGCAGCACCTCGGGGTCGGTGAACCTCGGCCGCGCCTGGTAGTCGGCCTCGGAGTACAGCCGGATGCACACCCCGTCGGCGACCCGCCCGCACCGGCCGGCGCGCTGGTCGGCCGAGGCGCGCGAGACCGGCTCGACCGGGAGCCGCTGCACCTTGCTGCGCAGGCTGTACCGGCTGATCCGCGCCGTGCCCGGGTCGATGACGTACCGGATGCCGGGCACGGTCAGCGAGGTCTCCGCGACGTTGGTCGCGAGCACGATCCGGCGGTCGATCCCGCGCGGGCGGGCCGTGAACACCCGGTGCTGCTCGGCGGAGGAGAGCCGGGCGTACAGCGGCACCACCTCGGTGCGCGGCAGCTCCAGGGCGGTGAGGGCGTCGGCGGTGTCGCGGATCTCCCGCTCCCCGGAGAGGAAGACCAGGACGTCGCCGGGCGCCTCGCCCTCGAGCTCCCCGACGGCGTCGACGATCGCCTCGACCTGGTCGCGGACGACCGCGGGCGCGGCGTCGACGGCGTCGGGGTCGTCGGCCTCGAGGTCCTCGGGCGCGGGCACGTCCTCGACCAGGGGGCGGTAGCGGACCTCCACGGGGTAGGTGCGCCCGGAGACCTCGACCACGGGGGCGGGGCCGGCCGCGGTGGCGAAGTGCTCGGCGAAGCGCTGCGGGTCGATCGTCGCCGAGGTGACGACGACCTTGAGGTCCGGGCGGCGGGGCAGCAGGCGGTGCAGGTAGCCGAGGAGGAAGTCGATGGTGAGGCTGCGCTCGTGGGCCTCGTCGATGACGATCGTGTCGTAGGCCAGCAGGTCGCGGTCGCGCTGCACCTCGGCGAGCAGGATGCCGTCGGTCATGAGCTTGACCAGGCTGCGGGGGCCGACCTGGTCGGTGAACCGCACCGCGTAGCCGACGACGCCCCCCACGCCGTCCTCGCCGAGCTCCTCGGCGATCCGCTCGGCGACGGCGCGGGCGGCGATCCGGCGGGGCTGGGTGTGGCCGATGGTGCCGCGGACCCCGCGGCCGAGCTCGAGCAGGATCTTCGGCAGCTGGGTGGTCTTGCCCGAGCCGGTCTCGCCGGCGACGACGACGACCTGGTGGTCGCGGATCGCGGCGGCGATCTCGGAGCGCCGCTGGCTGACCGGCAGCTCCTCCGGGTAGGTGACCACCGGCAGCGACGCCGCGCGCTCGACCAGGGCCAGCTCGGCGGCGGCCACCTCGCGGGCCACGGCGTCCAGGCCGCCCTCGCCCCGGGCGGCGCGGACCCGGCGGGACAGCCGCGCGGCGTCGCGCAGGCCCACGCCGTCGAGGCGGGCCAGCAGCTGCCCCCGCTCCGCCCCTCCGTCCATGCCTCGCCCAGTCTACGAGCCGCGCGGGCGGGCCACCGCGCGCCACGGGTGCCCGGGTGGTGAGGTGGGCGCCATGACCGAGACCAGTCCCGAGCACGGCGTCGGCAAGACCGGCGGACTCCCCGGCGCGAACGCCGACCCCGCGGCCTCGCAGACCACGGCCGACGAGGCCGCGGAGCTGCAGGCCGGCGACGTCAGCACCGCGCAGCCGCGCAGCGAGCCCGAGCACGACGACGACTGAGGGGCGGCGCAGACTGGGGCGGTGACCCTGCAGGCCCCCCCGGCGGCGGTGGCCCGGCGTCCCGCCGCCCGGTCGGTGACCCGGCTGCTGCCCGAGGACGAGCCGGTGCCCGTCACCGGGACCGCCGCCGACCTCGCGGCGCTGGTGGGCGCCGGCGACGTGCTGGTGCTCACCGGCGCCGGGATGTCGACCGCGTGCGGGATCCCCGACTACCGCGGCCCGCGCGGGGCGTTCCGCCACGGGCACGTGCCGATGCAGTACGCCGACTTCGTCGGCTCCGCGGAGGGCCGGCGCCGGTACTGGGCCCGCGGCCTGGTCGGGTGGCAGCGCGTCGCTGCGGCGCGCCCCGGGCCCGCGCACGAAGCCGTGGCCGCCCTGGAGCGCGCCGGGCTGGTGCGCTGCGTGGTCACCCAGAACGTCGACGGGCTGCACCAGGCGGCGGGCAGCGCCGTGGTCACCGAGCTGCACGGCGGGCTGCACCGGGTGGTGTGCCTCGACTGCGGCGCGGTGCTGCCGCGCGCGCAGTTCGACCGGCGCCTGGACGCCGCGAACCCCGGCTTCGCGGCGCGCACCGCGGCGCTGGTGGACACCCGGCAGGTGAACCCCGACGGCGACGTGGAGCTGCCCGAGGAGGCGCTCGCGGGGTTCGTCGTCGTGCCGTGCCCGGTGTGCGAGACCGGGCGGCTGAAGCCCGACGTCGTCTTCTTCGGCGAGACCGTGCCGCGCGAGCGGGTGGCGCGCTGCTACGACGCGCTCGCGGCCTCGCGCAGCCTGCTGGTCCTCGGCTCGTCGCTGTCGGTGATGAGCGGGTACCGGTTCGTGCGGGCCGCGGTGCGCGCGGGGCAGCCTGTGGCCGTCGTCAACGCCGGTCCGACGCGTGCCGACGCCGACCTCGTGCCCGGGCGCGATGTGCGCCTCGACGCGCAGCTGGAGCCGGTGCTCGGCGAGCTGGTCGCGTCGTTGACCCTGCCGGCGGCGTCCGCCCACGAGTCGTCCGGGGCCCTCGCCCCCCGGTGATCATGGGCCGTTCCACCGCCGGAGGCCGGGCGCGCGTGGAAGGCCCCATGATCACTGCGGCGGGCTTCAGCGCCGGCTGCGCCCCGTCCGCGCTGCGGCCGTCGGGGCCCCCGCCGCCGCCCAGCACGGTGATCATGAGCCGTTCCACCACGCAGCGCCGGGCGCGGGTGGATCAGCCCATGATCACCGTGCCGAGCGCGGGGACCGGTGCTGGGAGGACGCCCCCACGGCGGGGGAGGGCGCGCGTCCGGCGGGGGCGGGGTCTCAGGCCCCGGCCGACGCGGTGATCGCCGCGCCCCACCACTCCCGCGGGATGCCGAACCCGGCCACCAGCGTCGAGGCGTGGGGCCGCAGCTCCGCGCACAGGTCGTTGACCGCCGCGGTCAGGGCCTTCGAGCGCCGCGGGCTGATCCACCCGCGCTCGAGGAACCAGCCCCGGTCGCGCTCGAGCTCGGCGAGCACGTGAAGGTCGAGCACCCGGGAGAGCAGCTCGCGGGTCGGCCCGTGCGGCAGGGAGTCGATCGCGGACGCTGCGGACTCGGCCACCACCCGCTCCACGTGCACCCGAGCGGCGAGCACCATGTGGTCCTGCACCTCGTTGGCCAGCTCCGCCCGGTCGGTGGTCTTCGCGAGCGACCGCATCCGCGCCACGAGCCCGTCGAGCACCCGCTTCTCGCGCCAGGCCAGGGTGCGCAGCTGCCAGGGCCGGTCGAGCAGCTCGTGCGCGTCGGCGTCGGCGCCCGCGTCGCGCCCGCGGGGGATGGCGTCGCCGATCCGCTGGGCCACGGCCCGGGCCTCGGTGCGCACCGCGAGGGTGTCGAGCACCGCCGCGGTGATCGCCCGGGCGCGCCCGCGCCGGTCGAGGCCGGCGAAGGTGTCGCGGTAGCCGGCGAGCAGGCCCTTGGCCACCAGCTGCAGCAGCACCGTGTTGTCGCCCTCGAAGGTGGTGAAGACGTCGGTGTCGGCCTTCAGCTGCACCAGCCGGTTCTCCGAGAGGTAGCCGCTGCCGCCGCACGCCTCCCGGGCCGCCTGGATGGCGGCGCTCGCGTGCCAGGTGGCGACCGCCTTCATGCCCGCCGCGTGGTGCTCCAGGCGCTTCTGCGCCTCGGCGTCCACGGCGGTGGCGGTGCCCTCGAGCACCGGCTGCTGCACCGCGTGCAGCTCGGCGGTCAGGTCGTCCTGCGCGAAGCCGAGGGCGATGGTGCGCGCCAGCGCCGGCAGCAGCCGCCGCTGGTGGGTGCGGTAGTCCAGCAGCGTCACCTCACCGCCGCCCGGGCGCGGGAACTGGGTGCGCTCCTCGGCGTAGGTCAGGGCGATCGCCAGCGCCTGGCGGGTCGCGGCCAGCGCGCCGCCGCCGATGCAGATGCGGCCCTTGACCAGGGCGCCGAGGGTGGTGAAGAAGCGCGCGTTGCGGCTGGCCACCGACGACGAGTAGGTGCCGTCCTCGGCCACCGAGCCGTAGCGGTCCAGCAGCGCCTCGCGGGGCACGCGCACGTGGTCGAAGACGATGCGCCCGTTGTCGACGCCGTTCAGGCCGCCCTTGCGCCCGCAGTCGGTGATCGTCACCCCGGGCACCGTCGCGCCGTCCTCGTCGCGCAGGGGCACCAGCAGGGCGTGCACGCCCTGGGCCTCGCCGAGGGTGGTCAGCTGGGCGAAGACGACGGCGAGGCGGGCGTCGCGGGCCGCCCCGCCGATGTAGTCCTTGCGGGCGGCGGCGTCGGGGGTGTGGACGACGAACTCGCGCGCGGCGGGGTCGTAGGTGGCGGTGGTACCCAGGCTGGCGACGTCCGAGCCGTGCCCGGTCTCGGTCATCGCGAAGCACCCCGGCAGGCTCATGTCGATCGCCGCCGGCAGGTAGCGCTGGTGGTGGTGCTCGGTGCCGAGCGCCTGGATCGAGCCGGCGAACAGCCCCCACTGCACCCCGGCCTTGATCGTCAGGCTCATGTCGGCCAGCCCGAGCTGCTCGAAGTGCACCGTGGAGGCCCCGACGTCGGCCTGTCCGCCGACGTCGCGGGAGAACGCGGTGCGGTGGCCGCCGCTCGCGGCGAGCACGTGCATCCGCTCGCTGGTCAGCGCGCGGTGCTCGTCGGTGGGCAGGTGGTCGGTGGGGTGGCAGAACGCCGCGGGCAGCTCCTGGCGCAGGGTCTCGCGCACGTGCCCCCAGCGGCCGTCGAGCACGCGGCGCAGGTCGTCGGGGTCGGCGGCGATGTCGACGCCGGACCGGTCGCCGGCAACGGCGC
>CADCUY010000262.1 GCA_902806005.1 uncultured Quadrisphaera sp.
CGAGCCGGGGGTGACCACCTGCCGGGCGTGGCGCGAGCAGCACGGCGGCCGGCCGGGGCAGCTCGCCGGCGCAGGCCTCCAGCCAGCCGCACAGCCGGTCGATGCCCTTGCGCTGGACGTCGAAGCGGCTGACGAAGGCGACGGGACCCGGCCCGCTGGTGGTGGGCGGCCCTCCGGGGGCCGGGGCCGCCCGTCCGAGGTCGGTCAGCGGCAGCGGCCACGGGAGCACGGCCGAGCGGCCGGGAGGCAGGTGCGAGCGCTCGACCTCCTCGGGGCCGAGGCAGACGAAGCGCTGGGCCACCGCACCCCACAGCAGCCGCAGCAGCCGGACGGTGGCCGGCTTCACGCGCGCGAAGAGCGTGCGGCGCCCCCGGAACCACGTCGAGCGCCCGAAGTCGTCACCCAGCATGCCCATGGGTGAGAGCACCACGGGCACCCCGTGCAGCCGCAGCCCGAGGGCGGCGAGCAGGTGCTGCACCGGCACCGGCATGTGCACGTGGGCGACGTCGACGTCGCCCCGCAGGTCGCGCAGCCGACCGGTCCGGCACAGGTGCACCTCGCCGTCGTGCAGCACCGCCCGGTAGACCCAGCGGCAGTCGGAGACCGAGACCTCGAGGTCCCTCCGCTCGGCGGCGAGCAGCAGCCCCACCGCGAGCTGCTCGACCTCCGCGGCCTCGGCCTCGCGGGTGAGGACGCCGCGGTGGACCAGCAGGACCCGCAGCGGCTCAGTGGCCCTCGCGTCGGGCATCGGCCACCTCCTCGTCGTACGAGCGGCCCTCGAGCCGCTGCCAGTAGTGGTGGGCCTCGTAGCGGACGCTGCCGGCGGGGTCGTCGATCCAGGCGGTGGGGTGCTGCTCGGCGAAGGACCGGGCGTGGGACCACGCGTACCCGGCGACCATGACCAGCGTGCCGTCGCCGGTGGAGCGGATGGCGTCCAGGGCCTCCTGCGAGGCGCGCTCCCACAGCCGGGCGGCGCCCTCGCCGCCCTCCGGCAGGCCCACCGGCTCGTTCATGAGCCCGTAGGCCGTGACGCCGGGGACGCCGGCGAACACTCCGCTCAACCGCCGCCACAGGTCGGCGAGGTGGGCCGTCGTGACCAGTGGACCGCCAAGGGGCTGCCGGACGCCGCGGCCACCGTCAGCGGCGAAGTAGGCCCCGTAGTTGTGCACGTCCAGGACGACGCCGAGCCCGGCCGACCGGGCCCGCTCCACCGCGCGCAGCAGGCGGTCGACCTCGCCGCCGTCCAGAGGACCACCCAGCTGGCGCTGGACCCGCTCCCAGCGGAACGGGAGCCGGACCCTGCGCAGCCCCTGCGCCGCCAGGAAGGCGGAGCTCTCGCGCCCGTCGTAGTGGTAGTCGCGCTCGACCGTCCCGGGCTGCTCGTTCGAGAAGCCGCTCTCCAGGTCGGTGCCGCCGGGGGCGCCGAACTCCGCCCCGGCGACGTTGATCCCCAGCTGCCCGCCCGCCCCGGGGGCCAGCTCGGTGAGCAGCTCCCCCTGCGCCCACGTGGTGCTGAGCGGGCCGCCGCCGCGCGAGGAGGTGTACGCCGCGAAGGGGTCCGCGATCGGCCACCACTCCCCCGTCGCCCAGAGGTCGGCCCACAGGCCCGCGCCGACGGCCTCGGCGCACCACGACCTGGCGAGGGAGCACCACCGCTGGGAGTCCTGGTCGTCGGGCCACCCGACCTCGCCGATGTAGCCCTGCGCCCCGGCCCGCTCCAGCCAGCCGGTGAAGCTGGCGAGCTCGGCGAGCACCCTCCGGTGCAGCGGGTCCGGGGCGCCCGCGTCGCCGGCGCCACCGACGACGCTGCGGCGGCC
>CADCUY010000263.1 GCA_902806005.1 uncultured Quadrisphaera sp.
ACTTGTGGGCAGAAGTGCGGTCTCGCGGGCCTCGGAATAGCACTTGTGGGGGGAAGTGCGGTCTCGCCCGCGCCTCGGGCCGGGCCTCGGGGTGACGGGCGCAGGGCCGAAGGGGTGGCTCGCCTGGAGGACGGCGCCGTCGCTGCCGATGAGGGCCGGTGCCCTCCTCCCCGCGCAGGCCCCGGTGATCGGGCCCGCGTTCCCCGAGGTGCTGGCCGCCGCGCAGGCCGGGGCCGCGTGGGCCTTCGAGGTGGTCTACCGCGACCTCTCGGGCCCGGTCACGGGCTACCTGCGCCTGCACGGCGCCGCTGAGCCCGACGACCTGGCCAGCGAGGCCTTCATCAGCGTGCTCACCGGGCTCGGGTCGTTCTCCGGCACCGAGGCCGGGTTCCGGTCGTGGGTCTTCACCATCGCGCACCGGCGGCTCGTCGACGACCTCCGCCGCGCAGGCCGCCGTCCCCAGGTCGCCGACGTGGACGAGGCGGTGCTGCTCGAGCGCCCCGGCGGCGACGCCGAGGCCGACGCGCTGGCCGGGCTGGGCACCGAGCGGGTGGCCCGGCTGTGCTCCACCCTGCCCGCCGACCAGCGCGCGGTGCTGCTGCTGCGCATCCTCGGCGACCTCACCGTCGAGCAGGTCGCCGAGGTCATCGGCCGCAGCGGCCAGGCGGTCAAGGCGCTCCAGCGCCGGGGTCTTCGCACCCTGGCGCAGGCGTTCGAGCGAGAGGGCGCACCCCTGTGAGCCTCTCCGGCGATGACAGCAGTGAGATGACCGGGGACCGATCGATCGACGAGGCCTTCGAGGCCGCCCTCGCCGGGCGGCGCACCGCGCACGCGCTGACGCCGCTGACGGCGTTCACCGCGGACGTGCGGCGCGCCGCCGTGCCGGGGCGCGCCAGCGCCGACCTCGCCGAGCTGATCGCCACCGGGCTCCTCACCGACAAGGGCGACCCGTCCGCGAGGACGGTCAGCAACGCCTCCGGGCCTGCACCAGCGCAGGTGTCCGGGCTACCGAAGTGGAGACCCCGCATGATCATCACCAACGTCATCGCCGCCGCCGTGGCCAAGGTCGCCGCCGCCGGCTCCGTGGCCTACGCCGCAGCCGGCGCCGGCCTCGTCGTCGCCGGCGTCGCGACCGCCGGAGCGGCGGGCGTGCTGCCCGCCCCGCTGCAGGCGCCGATCTCGGCGACCATCGCCGCCGTCAGCGGCGTCGAGGAGGTGGCCGAGCCCGTCGAGGCCCCGGCCGAGCCGACCGACGAGGCCACCGGCGAGCCCACGGACGCCCCGACCGAGGCGCCCGTCGAGCCGACGGACCCGCCGACCACGGACGGGCCCGCGCCCGAGCCGACCACGGAGCCGACCCCGGTCGAGCCCACGGACGCCCCCACCACCGACCCGACCGAGGAGCCGGCGGAGCCGACCGCCCCCCCGACCACCGAGGCGCCGGCGCCCGAGCCGACCACGCCGCCGGCTCCGGCTCCGAGCCCGGAGGCCGCCGCGCCGCACGAGCGGCAGGCCGAGCAGGCCGCCGTGGCCGCCGACCGCTCCCGTGAGCGCGCCGCCGCGCAGGAGGCGAAGGGCCACGCGAACGCCGCGGCCCAGGCCGAGGCGCAGGCGGCCAAGCACGACCAGCGGGCCGAGCGGGCCCAGGCCAAGGTCGAGGAGCCCCGTGGGGGCGGCAGCGGGAAGGGCACCGCAGAGCCGGAGGCCGAGGGCACCGACGGCTGACGCGTCCCGCGCAGGAGCCCCGTCGCCGTCCGGTACGTCCCGGTCGGCGGCGGGGCTCCGTCGCGTCCGGCCGCCACCTTCCGTTCACCGAGTGTGAGCAACAAGGTCTCATCCGTTACGTACGCTTCGGGCTGTCCGTTCCTCCCACCAGAAGGACGCCCCGTGCCCTCACGCTCCCGGTGCCTGCTCGGCGCCGCCCTCACCACCACCGGCGCCCTCGTCGCCGGTGCCCTGGGCGCCGTCCCCGCGGCCGCCGCCTCGCCCGACGTCGTCGTCGCGGAGGTCTACGGCGGAGGCGGCAACTCCGGCGCGACCCTGCGCAACGACTTCGTCGAGCTGCGCAACGACTCCGCCGCCCCGGTCGACGTCACGGGCTGGACCGTGGAGTACGCCTCCGCCGCGGGCAGCTCCTGGTCGAGGACGGCGCTGACCGGCTCGATCGCCCCGGGCGCCCGCTACCTGGTGCAGCAGGCCGCCGGGAACGGCGGCACCGCCGCGCTGCCGGCCCCGGACGCCACCGGGACGAGCGCGATGAGCGCGAGCGCGGGCAAGGTGCGCCTGGTGCTGCCCGACGGCACGGTGCGCGACCTCGTCGCCTACGGCCCGACCGCGACCCCCTTCGAGGGCAGCGGCCCGGCACCGGCCGCCACGAACACCACGTCGGTGGCCCGCGCGGGGGCCGACACCGACGACAACCGCGCCGACTTCGCGGCCGGCGCCCCCACCCCGGAGGGCTCCGGCGGCGACGGGGGCGGTGGCGGCACGGAGGAGCCGCCGCCCGCCGCCGGGCTCGACTGCGCGGCGCCGCCGACCGGGCGCGCGAGCGACGTCCAGGGCTCCGGCGCCGCCACGCCGCTCGCCGGGCAGCCGGTCTCGATCGAGGGCGTGGTCGTGGCCGACCTCCAGGACGGCGGCTTCGGCGGCTTCCACCTCCAGGACCTGCGCCCCGACGGCGACGCCGCCACCTCGGACGCGGTGTTCGTCGCCGCGAGCCGGGCCGTCGCCCTCGGCGACCGGGTGCAGGTCTCCGGCACCGCGGCCGAGGAGAACGGGCTCACCCGCGTGACCGCCGGCGAGGTGCTGGTCTGCGGCACGGCGGAGCTGCCCGCGGCCGCCGCGCTGCCCGTGCCGAGCAGCGACGCCCAGCGCGAGGCCCTCGAGGGCATGCGCGTGGCGCCGGCGGGCACCCTGACGGTCAGCGACCTGTTCGGCCTCGGCCGCTTCGGCGAGCTGGTGCTCTCCTCCGGCGGGGTGCTGCCCATCCCCACCGAGGTCGCCGAGCCCGGCCCGGCGGCCGACGCGGTGCGCGCCGACAACCAGCGCCGGCGCATCCTGCTCGACGACGGCCGCAGCGCCGACCTCTCCCGCACCGGTGAGGCGCTGCCGTTCCTGACCCTCGAGGACCCCGTGCGGGTCGGCGACGCGGTGGAGCGCCTCGACGACGTCGTCCTGTCCTTCGGCTTCGGCGCCTGGCGGCTCCAGCCGGCCGACGGCACCGCGGACGGCACGACGTTCGCCGCCACGAACCCGCGCCCCGAGGCCCCGGCCGCGGTCGGCGGCCGTCACCGGCTCGCGTCGTTCAACGTGCTCAACTACTTCACCACCGTGCCCTCGGGCGAGGGCGGGCGCTCGCCGCGCGGCGCCGACAGCGCCGAGGAGCTCGCCCAGCAGGAGGCGAAGATCGTCACGGCGATCAACGCCCTCGGCGCCGACGTGGTGGCCCTGATGGAGATCGAGAACTCCGCGGCGCTCGGCGAGGCGCCCGACGAGGCCCTGAGCGCCCTCGTGGCGGCGCTGAACCGCGCCGCGGGCGAGGGCACCTGGGCCTACGTGCCCTCGCCCGCCGACCTGCCGCCGGCGGCCGAGCAGGACGTGATCACCAACGCGATCATCTACAAGCCGGGCCGGGTCGAGCGCTTCGGGGAGTCCACGGCCCTGACCGACGCGCCGGGCACCCCCGCCGCGGAGGCCGACTGGGACAACGCGCGCGAGCCCGTCGCCCAGGCGTTCGTGGCCCGCGGCGACCGGTTCACGGTGGTGGCCAACCACTTCAAGTCCAAGGGCTCCGGCGGGGCCACCGGGGCCAACCGCGACCAGGGCCAGGGGGCGTACAACGCCGACCGGGTCGGGCAGGCGGAGGCCCTCGCGGCGTGGGTGCCGGTGCTGCGCGAGCGCAGCCGCGACGACGACGTGGTGCTGATGGGCGACTTCAACGCCTACACCCTCGAGGACCCGCTCGACGTGCTGCGCGGCGCGGGCTTCGACGAGCTGGAGTCGACGACCACCCCGGGCGAGGCCAGCTACGTCTTCGGCGGGGAGTCGGGCTCGCTCGACCACGCGCTGGCCTCGGCGTCGATGGCGCCCAAGGTCACCGGCGTGGACGTGTGGGGGATCAACTCGCCCGAGTCGCCGGCGTACCAGTACGACGGGCCCGAGGCGCTGTACGACGACGACCAGTTCCGGGCCAGCGACCACGACCCCGTCGTGGTCGGCTTCGAGCCGGTGCCCGGCCGCAGCGGCCGGTGAGCCGGGGCCGGCCGGGCGCGCTGCGCGCCCGGCCGGCCCCGCCGCGTCTCAGCGCCCGTCGGCGAACACCCCGGCCAGGGCCAGCACCCGCGGGTCGGCGTGCAGGTCCTCCACCAGCACCGCCCGCCCCTCCCCGTCGGCGAGGGGCACCCGCCAGTTGGGGTACTCGTCGGAGGTCCCCGGCTGGTTCTGGGTGCGCCGCTCCCCCACCGCGTCGGCGAGCGAGACGCCGACGAGCCGGCTCGGGGTGCGCAGCAGGTAGCGGTGCAGCGCCTCGACGACCTCCTGCTCGCCGGCGCCCTCGGCCAGCAGGCCGAGCTCGCGCAGCCGCGCCAGGACCGTGGCCTGGGCGGCGGCGTCCTGCTCCCGCTCGTCCTGCACCGGCTGGGTGAGCAGGCCCAGGCGCTCGCGGAGCTCCACGTGCTCGTGGGCGAGGTACCCGGCGGTGGGCGGCAGGTCGTGCGTGGTGACGGTGGCCAGGCACAGCTCGCGCCACGCCTCGGGCGCGATGGGGTGCTGCTCGGAGTCCTTCTCGAACCACAGCACCGAGGTGCCGAGCACGCCGCGCTCGCGCAGGTACACGCGCACCCAGGGCTCCACGACCCCGAGGTCCTCGCCGACCAGCACGGCGCCCGCGCGGTGGGCCTCGAGGGCCAGGATGCCGATGAGCGCGTCGTGGTCGTAGTGCACGTAGGTGCCGGCCGAGGGCAGCTGCCCCTGCGGCACCCACCACAGCCGGAACAGCCCGATGATGTGGTCGACGCGCAGGCCCCCGGCGTGGCGCAGCACCGTGCGCACCAGGTCGCGGAAGGGCCGGTAGGCGGCCTCGGCGAGCGCGTCGGGGCGCCACGGCGGCTGCGACCAGTCCTGGCCCTGCTGGTTGAAGTCGTCGGGCGGCGCCCCCACGCTGACGCCGCTGGCCAGGACCGAGCGCAGCGCCCAGGAGTCGGCGCCCTCCGGGTGCACGCCCACGGCCAGGTCGTGCACCACCCCCAGGGCCATGCCGGCGCGCTTCGCGGCCACCTGGGCCGCGGCCAGCTGCTCGTCGGCCAGCCACTGCAGCCAGGCGTAGAAGTCGGTGCGGGGCGCCAGCTGCTCGCGCAGCGCCGCGGTCTCCGGGGAGGTCGGGTCCTGCACCCCCGCCGGCCACGGCTCGCCGGCGCCGAGGTGCTCGGACAGCGCGCACCACAGGGCGAAGTCGGCCAGCCCCCGCCCCTCCCGCGCGCGGAAGGCGTCGAAGGCGGCCTGGCGCGAGCCCGAGCGGGGCACCGCGTGCACCAGCTCCAGGGCCTCCCGCTTCGCCGCCCACACCGGGTCGCGCTCGAGCGCGTCGGGGTCGGCGTTCGTCGCGCGCAGCGCGGCGGCCAGGGCGTCGACGCGGGCCCGGTGCTCGGGCGGGAGGTAGGCGGTCTCGCGGACGTCCTCCACGCGCAGGTACACCGGGTTGACGAAGCGGCGCGAGCTCGGCAGGTACGGCGAGGGGCTCATCCGCCCCACGGGCTCCGCGGCGGCCAGGGGGTTGATGAGCAGGAGGTCGGCACCCAGCTCGCGACCGGACCAGTCGAGGAGCTCGGCGAGGTCGGCCAGGTCGCCCAGGCCCCACGAGCGGCGGCTGCGCACCGAGTACAGCTGCGCCATGAACCCCCACCGCTGGCGGCCTCGGCGCAGCGCCGAGGGCAGGTTCAGCCGCGCGGGCGTGACCACCAGGGGCGCCGTGGCCCGGCCGGCGCCCTCGACGTCGGCCCGCAGCTCGTGCCAGCCCAGCGGCAGCCCGGCGGGCACGAGGAACGTGGCCTCGCCGACCTCCGCGCCGTCGACCACCCGCGGCTCCACCCAGCGGTCCTCCTGGGCGAGCGTCCGCTCGCCGCCGCCCTCGAGGACCACGCGCAGGCGCACGCCGGCGCCGTGCGGCACGTGCACGCGCACGCTGGAGCTGCGCTCGCCGGTGACCACGACCACCGGCGGCAGGGTGCGGCGCCACGGCCGCTCCTCCGCGGCGAGCAGCGCGGCGTCGACCGCCTCGGGCGTGGTGGCGTCGACGCCCAGCGCCCCGAGCACCGTCACGACCGTCTCCTCGGAGACCTCGACCCGGCCCCCGCGCCAGCTGCCGTACCAGGTGGCGACGCCGTGGGCGCCGGCGAGGCGGGCCAGCGGCTCGGGCAGCTGGCGGGGCTCGACGGGTTCGGTCACGGCAGGGGCTCCCGGGTGGTCGGTGCGCGGTCTCGGTGCAGGCGCCTGATCGTGTCACCGACCGCCGACGTCCGCCCGGCCCGCGCGGTGCGGCGCGTCGCGTCGCGTCGCGTCGCGTCAGGGGGGCCGGGGGGCCGGCGGCACCGGCTGCGGACGGCGGTGTCGGACCGCGCTCCTACGCTCCCGGCCATGCCCGCCCCCGGCTCCCGCTACCCCGC
>CADCUY010000264.1 GCA_902806005.1 uncultured Quadrisphaera sp.
CGCGTGGCACGAGCAGCACGGCGCCCGCGGCCACCAGCCCGGCCGCGCTCCAGGCCAGGACCGGCCTCGCGGCCGACTCGCCCTCACCGCTGCCGCCGGCGGCCGCCTCCCCGGTGGCCCGGTCCTCGCGGGGGACCGGCGTGACGGGCGCGGCGGGGGCGCCGCTGGAGTCGGTCGGCACCCCGGACGGCGCCGCAGCGACGTCCTCGACCGTCCAGTCCGGGGCCACCCCGCTGCGGATGCCCGGGGTGGGCTCGAAGCGGGTCCACCCGGCGCCCTCGAAGTACAGCTCGGGCCACGCGTGGGCGTCGCTGGCCGTCACCGACCAGCCGTCCTCGGTGCGGGTGCCCGGCAGGAACCCCACGGCCACCCGGGCGGGGATCCCCAGGGTGCGGGCCATCACGGCCATCGTCGAGGCGAAGTGCACGCAGTACCCCTCCTTGTCGACGACGAAGTCGGCGAGGGCGCTGCTGCTCTCCGCGCTGGGCGCGTCCAGGGTGTACCGGAACCCGCCCGAGGCCCGGAAGAAGTCCTGCAGGGCGAGGGCCTGCTCGTAGGGGGTGGTGGCCTCGGCGACCACCTGCCGCGCCGTCTCCGCGACCACGGGCGGCAGGTCGTCCGGGGCGCGGCCGAAGCGCTCGACGAGGTCGGCGGGCGCCGGCTGCGCGGCGGCCAGCTGGGCGTCCTCGGGGCTCACCTGCAGGTGCTGCACCTCGTAGCGCTGGCCCTCGTCGGTGCGGCGGTCGTCGGCCGCGATGACGTTGAGGCTGTCGGGGTCGACGAGCCAGTCGTCGGCGTCCGCGTCCTCGACGGTGACCGAGGCGGCGGGGTAGGGCAGGGGGAGCCACTGCTGGCGCAGGCCGGCGATGGTGATGGTGGTCGTGTGCCGCGTGACGGGCGTGCCCTCCGCGGTGCCGGCCGCCGGCGGCATGTCGCTGCCGTCGCCGACCTCGAGGGCGTTCTCGACCCGCCCGGGCTCCCACACGTCGCCGGTGAACGAGTCGACGGTGACGATGCGCAGCGGCTGCGGCCGGGCGAGGTCGGTGGCGTAGGTCAGCACCACCGCGTCGCCGCGCGCCCCGAGGTCCTGGCGCAGGTCGAGCAGGGGGTTGATGAAGGTGGAGCCCCCGGGCCCCGAGCCTCCCGAGCCGGTGGACCACCCGGGGCGGCCGCGCAGGTCGGTGACGGCGGGCAGCGCGAGCGCGAGGAGCACCGCGGCGAGCACGCTGACGGCGGCCACCTGGGGGCCCCGCCCGCCGCCGGTGCCGCCGCGCGGGGCCACGACCACCCCCCAGCTGCGCGGGCCGCTGCACACCACCACGAGGAGCAGGAAGCCCGCGAGGGCCAGCAGGAACCAGCCGACCCCCAGCCCCTCGGGCGCGAAGGTGACGGCGACGGCGTGCACGGCGAGCAGGGGCAGGCCGGCCAGACCGGGCCGCCGGGCGGCGACGGCGAAGGACTGGACGACGACCGCGAGCACCCCGGCGCCGGCCGAGGCCAGCAGCCGCATGCCCGGGCTCCCCTGCACGGGGGCCGCCTCGCGCCGGACGGCCTCGGCGCCCTCCGCGAACAGCTGGGCCCCGCGCGCCCACGCCTCGGGCCCGGGCAGCAGGCCCCAGACCGCCTGGGCGGGGGCGTGCACCACGGCCAGGGCGACGACCAGGGCGCCCCACTGCGCCGCGCTGACCACGAGCGGCCGGGCCCGGGTGCGCGCGGTCAGGGCGCCGGCGAGGGTGACGGCCGCGACCACGAGGACCGTGTCGACCACCCAGGCGCCCCCGGCGATGACGGGGGAGAGCCCGAGGGCGA
>CADCUY010000265.1 GCA_902806005.1 uncultured Quadrisphaera sp.
GGCTCGGCGGAGCGCCGGCGAGCACCCCCGCGGTCCTGGCCGGTCTCGGGGCGCTGAGCGCGGCGGTGGCCGCGGTCGAGCGCGGCGCGGGGCGCGCCCGGTGACGCGCGCCCGATGACGTCCGAGCCCTTCTCGCTCCTGCTGCCCGTCTACGCCGGCGACACGGCGCCGTTCCTGCGCCGGGCCTTCGCCTCCGCCGTCCAGGAGCAGACCCGCCGCCCCGACGAGGTGGTGCTGGTGCGCGACGGCCCCGTGCCGGACGAGCTGGCCGCGGCCCTCGCCGAGCTCGCCGCCGCCTGCCCGGTGCCGGTCACCGTGGTGCCCCTTCCCGCCAACGTCGGGCTCGCGATGGCCCTCGAGCACGGCCTCGAGGCCTGCGCCCACGACGCGGTGGCCCGGATGGACGCCGACGACATCGCCCTGCCGCACCGGTTCGCCGTCCAGCTGCCCGTGCTCGAGGCGGGCGCCGACCTCGTGGGGGCGGCGCTGGAGGAGTTCGACGACGAGGCGCAGCCCCTGGGCACCGGGGCGGTGCGCCGCCAGCCGCCGGACGCCGCGTGGATCGCCGCCCGGGCCCGGTTCCACTCCCCGTTCAACCACCCCACGGTGGTCTACCGGCGCACCGCGGTGCGCGCCGCGGGCGGCTACCGCCCCCTGCCGCTGCTCGAGGACTACTGGCTGTTCGCGCGGATGATCGCCGCCGGGGCCGCGACGGCGAACGTGCCCGACGTGCTGCTGCGCTACCGGGTGGGCGCCGGGGCCTACCGCCGCCGCGGGGGCCTGCGCCTGCTGCGCTCCGAGCTGGCCCTGCAGCGCCACCTGCTGGCCGAGGGGTTCGTCACCCCGGCGCAGTTCGCCCGCAACGTCGTGGTCCGCGCGGGCTACCGCGCGGTGCCCGTGCCGGTGCGCCAGGCGGCCTACCGCGCGGTCTTCGCCCGGGGCCGGTGAGCGGGCCCGGAGGTCGGGGCCGGTGATCGTCCGGGCTGCGGGGGCCGGCGGCCGTCCCGTTCGCCCACCCTCCGTCCGACCCCGCGGTTAGGCTCACCGACCGTGGATGCTGACCTCGTCGTCGTCGGGTCCGGGTTCTTCGGGCTCACCGTGGCACAGCGGTGCGCCGAGGAGCTCGGGCTCCGGGTGCTCGTGATCGACCGCCGTGACCACATCGGGGGCAACGCCTACTCGGCGCCCGAACCCGAGACCGGCATCGAGGTGCACCAGTACGGCGCGCACCTGTTCCACACCTCCAACGAGCGGGTGTGGCAGTACGTGAACCGGTTCTCGACGTTCACGGACTACCAGCACAAGGTCTACTCGAACTACCAGGGCGAGGTGTACCCCCTCCCGATCAACCTGGGCACGATCAACCAGTTCTTCCGCGCCGCGCACGGGCCGGACGCCGCCCGGGCGAAGGTCGCCGAGCTGGCCGGCGAGATCGACACCGCCACGGCCTCGAACCTGGAGGAGAAGGCGATCTCGCTGATCGGGCGCCCCCTG
Source organism: uncultured Quadrisphaera sp. (assembly GCA_902806005.1). Classification (GTDB taxonomy): domain Bacteria; phylum Actinomycetota; class Actinomycetes; order Actinomycetales; family Quadrisphaeraceae; genus CADCUY01. The sequence continues at coordinate 1,495 of CADCUY010000265.1, forward strand.
TACGAGGCGTTCATCAAGGACTACACCGCCAAGCAGTGGCAGACCGACCCGCGGCACCTGCCCGCCGAGGTCATCACGCGCCTGCCCGTGCGCTACACCTACGACAACCGGTACTTCAACGACACCCACGAGGGCCTGCCCACCGACGGGTACACCGCCCTGCTGGAGCGCCTGGCCACCCACGACCGCATCGAGGTGCGGCTGGGGACCGACTTCTTCGACGACGCGCAGGAGGTCTCGCGCGGCAACGTCGTCGGGCAGGTGCCGCTGGTCTACACCGGCCCGGTCGACGAGTACTTCGGCAACGTCGAGGGCCCGCTGAGCTGGCGCACCCTCGACTTCGAGACCGAGGTGCTGCCCGTCGGCGACTTCCAGGGCACCTCGGTGATGAACTACGCCGGCCCCGACGTGCCGTACACGCGCATCCACGAGTTCCGCCACTTCCACCCCGAGCGGGCGCACTACCCGAAGGACAAGACGGTGATCATGCGCGAGTACTCGCGCTTCGCCGGCGAGGGCGACGAGCCGTACTACCCCGTGAACACCGCCGACGACCGCGCCCGGCTCACCGCCTACCGCGAGCTCATCAAGGGCGAGGCCGACGTCCAGTTCGGCGGGCGCCTCGGCACCTACCAGTACCTCGACATGCACATGGCGATCGGGGCGGCGCTGTCGATGGTCGACAACAAGCTCGCGCCCCGGTTCGCCGGCGGCGCCGTGGCCGGGGCCGACCTGTCGGCGCCGGGCCTCTCGGGGGCCCGCGCGTGACCGCCACCGTCGCGACCGTCGCCGACCTCGACGTCGTGCGCCCCGCGCTGCGCGAGCTGGCGCGCGTGGTGCTGCCCCGGGACGCCGACGACGACGTCCTGGCCCTCTACGTCGACGGGGAGCTGCGCTCGACGTCCTCGGCGCCGGTCCAGCCCGGGGGCGTGGCCACGACGAGCACGTCCTCCAAGGGCCAGCGCGCCGACCAGGTGCTCGGCCGGCGCCGCTACCGGGTGCCCGCGGGCACCCGCACCTCCTTCGCCACCTACTTCAACGCCTTCCCCGCCGGGTACTGGCGCCGGTGGACGACGGTCACCGAGGTGGTGCTGCGGGTGCGCACCTCCGGCGAGGGCAGCGTCGGGGTCTACCGCTCCAACGCCAAGGGCAACAGCCAGCGGGTCGACGCCGTCGTCGTCGACCCGGGCGGCGCGACCAGCGAGTTCACGCTCACCCTCAAGCCGTTCAACGACGGCGGCTGGTACTGGTTCGACCTCGTCGGCGGCGCCACCGACCTCGTCCTGGAGGAGGCCGGCTGGCACGCCGCCCCCGGGGGCGACGCGGCCGGCCCCGGTGCGCGCCCGGCCGGCACGGCCACCGTCTCGATCACCACCTACGACCGCCCCGACTACTGCTCGGCGCTGCTGCGCACCCTCGGCGAGGCCGACGAGCTGGTGGGCGTCGTCGACCAGGTGCTCGTGGTCGACCAGGGCACGAAGAAGGTCGTCGACGACAGCACCCACTACCCCGCGGCGGCCGCAGCCCTCGGCGAGCGGCTGCGCGTGGTCGACCAGGGCAACCTCGGCGGCTCCGGCGGGTTCAGCCGCGGCATGGTCGAGACCGTCGCGGCCGGCCGCAGCTCCTACGTGCTGCTGCTCGACGACGACGTGGTGGTCGAGCCCGAGGGCATCGTCCGGGCGGTGGTCTTCGCCGACCTCGCCCGCATCCCCACCATCGTGGGCGGGCACATGTTCTCGATGTACCAGCGCTCGCTGCTGCACGCCCTGGGCGAGCGCGTGCAGCGCTGGCGCTTCTGGTGGGGGCCCGTGGCCAACACCCTCGAGGACCACGACCTCGGGGCCTCGAACCTGCGCTCCACCCCGTGGCTGCACCGCCGGGTCGACGTCGACTACAACGGCTGGTGGATGTGCCTGATCCCCACCGACGTCGTCCGGAAGATCGGCGCGTCGCTGCCGGTGTTCATCAAGTGGGACGACGCCGAGTACGGCCTGCGCGCCGGCGAGGCCGACGTGCCCACCGTGTCGCTGCCCGGGATGGCCGTCTGGCACGTGCCGTGGACGGACAAGGACGACGCGATCGACTGGCAGGCGTACTACCACGCCCGCAACCGCGTGGTCGCGGCCCTGCTGCACTCGCCGTACCCGCGCGGCGGCAACGTCGTGCGCGAGTCGTTCAGCATCCAGGTCAAGCACCTGCTCTCGATGCAGTACTCCACCGCGGAGCTGCGGCTGCTGGCGCTCGAGGACACCCTCGCCGGGTGGGAGAACCTGCACGCCGACCTGCCGGGCAAGCTGGCGCAGGTGCGGGCGGTGCGGGCGCAGGAGCCCGACGCCACCTACCGCACCGACGCCGCGGCCTACCCGCCCACCAAGCGGCGCAAGCCCCCGCGCCGCGGGCGCGAGCTGGAGGTCCCGAAGACCCGGCTGGCCATCCTCACCGCCGCGGCCGCCGGCATCGTCAAGCAGGTGCGGGGGGTCGACGAGCTCGCCGAGACCAACCCGCAGGTCGACGTGCCGCACATGGACGCCCGGTGGTGGCTGCTCAGCCGGTTCGACTCGGCGCTGGTCTCCGCCGCCGACGGCACCGGGGTGGCCTGGTACCGGCGCGACCCCCAGCGGTTCGCGCAGCTGCTGCGCCGCTCGCTGGCCGTGCACGAGCGGCTGCTGCGCGAGTGGCCCGACCTGGCCGCCAGCTACCGCGACGGCATCGAGGGCCTCGCCTCGGTCGAGGCGTGGCGCGCGTCGCTCGGCCTCGACCGGGACGCCGGCACCACCGCGCCGTGAGCCCGCGGTGACGGCGCCGCCGGCCGCCGCCGCGGGCGACCTCGTCGTCCCCGGCCGGGGGGCGGGGCTGCTCGACGTCGCCCGGCGGCGCTTCCTGCTGAGCCTGCTGGTGCGCAAGGAGCTGCGGGTGCGCTACCGCGCGTCCGTGCTCGGGCTGGCGTGGAGCTACGTCAAGCCCGGGGTGCAGTACCTCGTGTACTACCTGGCGCTGGGGATCTTCCTGCAGCTCGGGCGCGAGATCCCCGACTTCGCGGTGTACCTGTTCAGCGGGATGATCGTCGTCAACCTGTTCAGCGAGGCCCTGGGCAACGCCACCCGGGCGGTGGTGAACAACGCCGACCTGGTGAAGAAGATCTACCTGCCGCGCGAGCTGTTCCCCGTGGCCAGCGTGTGGGTGGCGATCGTGCACTTCGCCCCGCAGCTGCTGGTGCTGCTCGTCGGGGCGGCGATCGCCGGGTGGCGCCCGCAGCTGCTGCCCCTGCTCGGCGCCGTGGCCGGCTTCGTCATCGTCGTCACCCTGGCCACCGGCCTCGGGCTGCTGTTCAGCGCGCTCAACGCGGTCTTCCGCGACCTGGAGAACCTCGTCGACCTGCTGCTCATGGTGGCGGTGTGGCTCTCGCCGGTGCTGTACTCCTGGCGCCAGGTCGCCGCGGTGCCCTTCGTCGCCGAGAACTCCTGGCTCCTCACCCTCTACCAGCTGAACCCCGTGACCGTGGCCGTGGAGCTGTTCCACTGGGCCTTCTGGTTCCCGGCGGCGCAGAACCAGCCCGAGGGCAGCCGCGTCGGGCCCGAGGTGCTGCCGCCCGACCTGCTCTGGCACGCCGGGGCCGGCCTCGTGCTCGCCGCGGTCGCGCTGGCGGTGGGCCAGGCGGCGTTCCGCCGGGTCGAGGGCCGCTTCGCCCAGGAGCTCTGAGACGCTGCCGTGACCATGCAGTCCGCCCGCACCCCTCCGCCCCAGGCGTCGGCCACGACGGCGATCGACGTCGACGCCGTGTCGATGCGCTTCACCCTGCGCCACACCCGCTCGCTGAAGGAGATGGCGGTCTACGCCCTGCGCGGCAAGGACCTGTCGAACTCCTTCGACGCGCTCGACGCCGTCTCGCTGCAGGTGCAGCAGGGCGAGACCGTCGGCCTGCTGGGCTTCAACGGCTCGGGCAAGTCGACGCTGCTCAAGCTCATCAGCGGCGTCATGCGCCCGACGTCGGGCTCGGTGCGCGTGCGGGGGCGGATCGCCGGGCTGATCGAGGTCGGCGCCGGGTTCCACCCCGACCTCACCGGGCGGGAGAACGTCTACCTCAACGGCGCGATCCTCGGCATGGAGGAGGCGACGATCCGCGAGCGCTTCGACGACATCGTCGCGTTCAGCGAGATCGAGCGGTTCATCGACACCGAGGTCAAGCACTACTCCTCGGGCATGTTCCTGCGCCTGGCCTTCGCCGTGGCGGTGCACACCGACCCCGAGGTGTTCCTCATCGACGAGATCCTCGCCGTCGGCGACGAGCCGTTCCAGCGCAAGTGCCTGGAGAAGGTCGAGGCGCTGCGGGCCGAGGGGCGCACCCTGGTGGTGGTCAGCCACGACCTCGGGCTCGTGGAGCGGCTGTGCACCCGCGGGGTGGTGCTGCAGCACGGGCGGGTCATCGCCGACACCGACGCCCCCGCGGCGGTCGCCGCGCTGCGCGCCACGGGCTGAGCCCGCCCCGCCTGCCCCTCAGCGATGATCTCGGGGTCAGGCCCACCGACCGGCGCTCCTGCTGACCCGAACCCCGAGATCATCGCGGGGTTCGGGTCAGGCGCAGGCGGCGGGGTCGGTGTAGGCGTCGGCCTCGAGCGCGACGGCGTCGCTGACGGCCGGGTCGCCGCCCACGACCACCACCAGGCAGGGCGCCAGGCGCTCGAGCTCCGCCCTCGTCGCCGGCGGCAGGACGTCCGGGCGCGTGAGCAGGAGCGGCCCGAGGCCCTGGGTGGACGCCCCCGCGGACAGCGCGTCCGGGAAGTTCTCACCGCTCGCCAGGTACACCACCGACGCGTCCTCCGGCGTCCAGGCGCTGCGCGAGACCTCCGCCGCGGTCTCGTAGCGGTCGGCCCCGGACAGGCGGACCGTCGCCGTCCCGACGTCCTCGGCGGCCAGCTGCTGGGCGTACGCGGCCGGCAGCCGCGCATCGGCGGCCTTGGCGCTGCCGCTCGCGGCAGCGACGCCCGCGCTGCCGAGCAGGATGGCGCCGGCAGCGGTGATGGCGAGGGTGGTGGTCTTCACGGAGGCTCTCCTGGACGTCGCACGGCTGAGGGGTCGTCCGGCAGCCTGACAGCAAAGTGTCACAGTTCGTAGCTCTGAGTGAGCCGTCTGAGGACGGATGGCGCTCTGCCG
>CADCUY010000266.1 GCA_902806005.1 uncultured Quadrisphaera sp.
GCGCTCGCTGGGGCGCAGCACGGGCTCCCCGGCCTCCACCGCCGCCGCGCCCGGCGCGGTGCCGCGGGCGGCGAGCGCGTCGACCAGCGCCGCGGCGCCGGCGTCGGCGGCCACCACGTCCACCCGCAGCCCCAGCTCCACCGCGGCGGCCTCGGTGGCGGGCCCGATGACGGCGACGACGGTGGCCGGGTGCGGCTTGCCGGCGATGCCGACGAGGTTGCGCACCGTGGACGAGGAGGTGAAGACCACCGCGTCGAAGGCCCCCGACTTGATCGCGTCGCGCACCGGCGCGGGCGGCGGCGCCGCGCGCACCGTGCGGTAGGCGGTGACGTCGTCGACCTGCCAGCCCGCGGCCTGGAGCCCCTCGACGAGGGTCTCGGTGGCGATGTCGGCGCGGGGCAGGAACACCCGGTCGATGGGGTCGAGCACCTCGTCGTAGGGCGGCCAGTCGGCCAGCAGCCCCGCCGCGGACTGCTCGCCCGACGGCACCAGGTCGGGCTCGATGCCCCAGTCGCGCAGCGCCTGGGCGGTGACCCCGCCGACCGCGGCCACCTTGAGCCCCGAGAACGCGCGGGCGTCCAGGCCGTACTCGCGGAACTTCACCCGCACCGCCTCGACGGCGTTGACCGAGGTGAAGCCCACCCACTCGTAGCGGCCGGTGACCAGGCCGCGCACGGCCTTGTCCATCTGGTGCGGGGTGCGCGGCGGCTCGACGGCGATGGTCGGCACGACGTCGGCGGTGGCCCCGTGCGCGGCGAGCCGCTCGACGGTGGGACCGGACTGCGCCTGCGTGCGCGGCACGAGCACCCGCCACCCGAACAGCGGCCGGGTCTCGAACCAGGCCAGCTTCTCGCGCGAGGCGGTGCCCGGGCCGACGACGGCCACCAGCGGCTCCGGCATGGCGTCGCCGAGGTCGGTGAGCACCTGGGACAGCGTGCCGAGGGTGGCGCTGACGGTGCGCTGCGCGGTGGTGGTGCCGCCGGAGGTGACGGTGACCTCGCGCGACTCCGGCCGGCCCGCGGCGGCGAGGGCCTTGACCGCCGTGACCAGCTCGTCGTGGCCGCCGGTGAGCACCACGGTGCCGGGCACGCCGGCCAGGGCGTCGACGCCGGCGGTGCCGACGTCGGCGTCGAGCACGTGCAGGTCCGAGACGCGAGAGGTGGCGGTGGGCACCCCGGCGTACAGGGGCACGGCGATCGCCGAGGAGACCCCCGGCACCACCTCGTAGGGCACGTGCGCCCGCGCCGCGGCGGCCATCTCCTCGGCGAGCTCGCTGCGGGTGGCGGCGTCGCCGGCGAACAGGCGGACGACGCGGCGTCCCGCCTTCGCCGGTGCGGTGACCAGCTTGGCGCGCGCCGCCGTGGTCGGGGCACCGGAGTCGCCCGAGGCGCCCGCGCCGCCGTCGGCCTCGACCACCTCGACGCCGCTGCGGCAGTGCCGCTCGACGACGTCGCGCGGCGCGAACCGGTCGAGCACGACGACGTCGGCCGCGGCGAGGGCCTCCACCGCGCGCAGGGTGAGCAGCCCGGGGTCGCCGGGGCCGGCGCCCACGAAGGCGACCGGGGCCGCGGGGGTGGAGGTGGCGGGGGTCAGGGGGGTCACGGGTGTCGCCTCTCCGGCAGGTGCACTGCCGACGTCACGTGCTGGGGGTGGGGCGCTGGAAGGGGTGCGCGGGTGGTCGGGGTCCGTCCGGGGGCGCGAGCGCGGTCGTGCCGGGCAGCGCGGTGATCGCGCCCGCCCCGTCGGCCAGCAGCACGGCGGCCAGCTCGCGGCCGAGCCCCGCAGCGGCGCGCACG
>CADCUY010000267.1 GCA_902806005.1 uncultured Quadrisphaera sp.
GCACCGCGTCGGCCCCGGCGCCGGCGTGCACCTGGCGCCGGCGCACCCCGGTGAGCAGGCGGCGGGCCGCCGCCATCGCCGGGGCGTCGTCGGGCTGCTCGTGGGTGATCACGGCCGTGGCGTCGACGAGGGCGTGCTCGGCCTGGGCGGCGGGGGCCAGGCGCACCTTGGGGTACACCCGCTGGCGCCCCGAGCGCAGGGGCGAGTAGCGGTCCTGCAGCCACCGGGCGTGCAGCGGCAGCACCTGCGCGGTGCGCACCACGGGGTGGTCCTGGAGGAAGCGGCCGGTGCTGGCCCGCCCGTCGCCCAGACCCACCCCGTCCGGGTCGCTGAGCATCAGCACCCGCGCGTTCTCCACGGCCCCGGCGCACAGCACCACCCGCTCGCCGAGCACCTCCAGCGACCGGCCCGGCGCGGGGCGCACCTCGACGCCGACCGCCCGGCTCCCGGCGAGGAGCACCCGGGCCACGGTGGCGTGCTCGGCCACCACCACCCGGCGCGAGCGCTCCAGGTGGCGGCGGTGGCGGGCGCCGGCGTGCGTGGACGGCGCGTACTCGGTGAAGTCGTCGAGCAGCCGCTCCGCCGTCCAGGGCACCGGCTCCAGCCGCGGGTGCTCGGCCCAGCGCCCGGCGCCGTAGCCGCGCCCGGACAGGCCGAACCACCGCTCGGCGGCGGGGTACCAGCGGTCGAGCTCCTCGGGGGTGATCGGCCAGCCGCTGGAGGGCACCCAGGGGCGGGCGGCCAGGTCCTCGGGGTGCAGCCGCATGCACTGCCCGTGCCACAGCGCGGTCGACCCGCCGAGGCCGCGGGCCCGCGCCCCCGTGAGGCCGAGGTAGGGCTGGCCGGTGACCTCGCCGACGTTGAGGGGGTCGTGCTCGACGCCGCCGGGCACGGGCGTGGAGCTGCCGCCCGACTCCAGCAGCAGCACCGGCAGCCCGCGGCGCTCGAGGTCGAGGGCCAGCGCGAGCCCGGCCGCGCCGGCGCCGACGACGACCGTCCGGCCCGGCTCGGCCGCGGGCAGCGCCTCGCGCCGCAGGTCGACGATCACCAGCGCAGCACCTCTCCCGTTCCCGTCCCGTCACGTCCCCCGCGGCCCCTGCGGCCGGCTCCAGGGTGCCACGGGGACCGCCGGGGTCGGGGCAGAACGGACATCCGCGACCGCTCTGCGGGCCCGCGGGCGCGGCGGGTGGCAGGGTGGCGCCGTGCGGGCGCTGGTCACCTTCGACTGCTTCGACACCGTGGTCACCAGGGCGGTCGGCGGCACCCGCGGGGCCAGCCACGTGCTCGCCGAGCACCTGCGCCGCAGCGACGACGCCGCGCTGGCGCCGCTCGCAGCCGTGCCGGCCGAGGTGCTCGTCAGCGCCCACCTGCGGGCCGAGCACCTGGCCTACCGCCGCCACGGCGAGCGTCGCGACCTGGGCCACTCCTCCGCGCAGCTGGCCGAGCTGCTGGGCCTGCCCGCCTCCGCCGCCCCCGCCCTGCGCGCGGCGGAGGAGGCGGTCGAGCTGGCGCTGACCCGCCCGGTGCCCGCGCAGCTCGACGCCGTCCGGGCCGCCCGCGCCACCGGCGCGCAGGTCGGCTTCCTCTCCGACACCGCCCTGAGCAGCACCGCCCTCGCGGCGCTCCTGCGGCGCTGCGGGGTGCTCGAGGACGGCGACCTGCTGTGGGTCTCCAACGAGCTCGGTGCCGAGAAGGGCCAGGGCCGCGCCTACGCCGCGGTCGCCGCGGCCCTCGGCCCGCAGCGGCCGCCCCGCGGGGCCTGGCGGCACACCG
>CADCUY010000268.1 GCA_902806005.1 uncultured Quadrisphaera sp.
GCCCCGCGAGGGCGACGAGCCCGACGGCGAGCAGGACCAGCCCGAGCGCGCGCCGCTGGGACCGCCGGCGCCCGCCGGGGTCGGGGCGGTGCGCCTGCGTGGACGGGGGTGCGGTAGCCATCCCACCTCATCGGTGTCGGTCGCGGCCGGGTGCGGGCGCGGATCGGGGTGCGCCGGCGGCGCCGTCGGTCGCGCCGGTGCAGCCAACCACAGCGGGCCGCCGCGCGTCAGCGGTCGAGGACCACCCGCGACGCACCCGAACGAGTGGCCCGCTCATCCGGACGGCTCACCGCGCCGGGCACGACCATGGACCTCCCCGCGTCGGCTCCGGACCGTGGTCGCCATGCCACCACGCGTGTCCGTCGCTGACGTCGCCCTCGACGCCCTGACCCACTCCGAGGTCGTCGAGCGCGTCGTCGACGAGCTCGACGCGGGCCGCGGCGGCCTGCTGCTCACCCCCAACGTCGACATCCTGCGCCTGCTGCAGCGCCCCGAGCACCGGAGCATCGCGCTGCGGGCCGCCCTGGTGGTCTGCGACGGGGCGCCCGTGCTGTGGGCCTCGCGGCTGGCGGGCACGCCGCTGCCCGAGCGGGTGACGGGGGCGTCCCTGATCTGGTCGCTGTCCGCGGCGGCGGCGGCCGCCGGTCGCTCGGTCTACATCGTCGGCGGCCCCGACGGCGCGGCCGAGGGCGCCTCCACCGCCCTGCGGCACGCGAACCCGGGCCTGCACGTGGCCGGGGTGTCCTGCCCGCCCTTCGGCTTCGAGGACGACCCGGCGCAGCTGGCCGACCTCGTCGCCACCGTCGCCGCGGCGGCCCCCGACGTGGTCTTCGTCTGCCTCGGGTTCCCCAAGCAGGAGCACCTGGCGCTGGCCTTCGCCGAGCAGATGCCCGGCACCTGGTTCGTCGGCTGCGGCGCGGCCGTGGAGTTCGCCGCGGGCACCCGGCGCCGCGCCCCCGAGCTGCTGCAGCGCCTCGGCCTGGAGTGGGCGCACCGCCTGCTCCAGGAGCCGACGCGCCTGGCGCCCCGGTACGCCCGGGACGCCGTCTTCGCCGCCGCGCTGCTCGCCCGGTCGACCAGCCACGGACTGGGCTGGCAGCGCCCCGCCGCGCTGCCGGCCGAGATCCCCCTTCCCCGCGCGGGCGCCACCGAGCGCGCGCGCCCCGTCTGACGCCGGAGGAACCACTGTGGACATCACCGCTCCCTCACCCCTGCGCCTGACCCGTCGCCTCACCGGCCGCCGGGCGCTCTCCCGCACCCTGGGCACCCGGGGCGAGCGTCGAGCCGCCCTGCGGGCGCGCCCGTGGACCGGCTGGGCCGCAGGGGCCCTCGGCGGCGCCCTCGTCGCCGGGTCGGCCTTCGCGGCGCTCCAGGCGCTCACCCCGCCCGCCTACGCCAGCCAGGCCCTGGTCCAGGTCGTCGCCGAGCCCGGCACCGGCGACCCCGACCGTGTGATCGCCACGGAGCTCAGCATCATCACCAGCCGGACCGTGGTCGACGCCGCCGCCAGGACCCTGGGCCTCGACCCCGCGGACCTGGTGGTCACCGCCGAGCAGCTGCGCCTGTCCAACACCGTGGTCGTCGCCACCGAGCAGGCCAGCCCCGAGGAGGCCCGGCGGGCCACCTCCGCGGTGGTCGCCCGGTACCTCGCCCGGACGGGCGGCGGGGCGACGCCGCAGGCCAGCGCCGCGCTGCTCGACCGGCCCTCCGCCGGGACGCCCACGCGGGTGCCGTCCCGCGACCTGCCGCTCGCCGCGCTGGCCGGT
>CADCUY010000269.1 GCA_902806005.1 uncultured Quadrisphaera sp.
GACGGTGCCCGCGCGGGCGACCGCAGGCTCAGAGGCCGAGCTTCTTGCCCAGGCCGCCGAGGCCGCCGCCGCCCTCCTCTCCGCCACCGCCACCGCCACCGCCACCGCCGCCCAGCGCGCCGCCGAGCGCGCCGCCCAGCCCGCCGCCCCCGCCGAACATCGACAGGAGCTCCATCGGGTCGAGGCCGAACTGGGACAGGAGGCCGCCGTGGGCCTCGGGATCGACCTGGTCGGGCAGCTGGCCGTCGGCCTGCGCGACCTGGTCCTGCTGGCCGCGCTGGCGCAGCAGGTCGAGGATCTGTTCCTTGGGGATCGTCATGCAGAGGGGATGCCCGGCGGCGGCGCGCGGTACCACGCCGCGCGAGGGGGAGTGGCGCGCCCGCGCTCAGCCCCCGACCTTCGTGACCATGAGGAACGTCGCCACGAGGACGAGCCCGGCGCCCGCCAGCGCCACCTTCGCCACCTGCGCGTGGAGGGCCTGGTAGGCCCCCGTGTCCCCGGCGTCGGCCAGCGCCGCGAGCTCCCCCTGCCGCGGGGTGAGGTAGGCCCCGGTGAGGCCGAGCAGGACCACGAGGATGAGGAACGGGATGGTCACCCAGATCTCGCTCCACAGCTCCCGGTCCGTGGCCATGTAGATCCCCGCCAGCAGCGCCACCGTGGCCGCGGGCGTGACCACCACGCGCAGGATCCGCTGGAGGCCGTGGTGGTCGGGAGCCGAGCCGCCGGGCAGCAGCGGCCAGGCGAACCACACGCCGAAGGCGGCGATGACGCCCATCACGTGGACGGCCTGGACGACGTCGTAGAAGGCGAGCGCGAGCGGCATACCGCTCAGGACGCTACTGCGCGTGTCCACGGTGACGGGCCCCTTCCGGACGCCGGCGCCGCCCTCGCACTGAGTGACTCGGACACGTAGTGTGCGAGGCGTGACCGCGCCGCCCGACGGCATCTCCATCGGCCACTGGACCGACCGTGCCCGCATGACGGGCTGCACCGTGATCCTCGCCCCGGGCGGCGCGGTGGCGGGCGGCGAGGTGCGGGGCGGCGGGCCCGGCACGCGCGAGACCGACCTGCTCTCCCCGGCGAGCGGCGCGCGGATGATCCAGGCGCTGCTCCTCACGGGCGGGTCGGCGTTCGGACTGGCCGCCGCGGACGGCGTGGCTTCCTGGCTGGCCGAGCGCGGCCACGGCCACGAGACGCGCCTGGGCGTCCGCGTCCCCCTCGTTCCCGCGGCGGTGGTGTTCGACCTCGCCCGGGGCGACCCCGAGGCCCGCCCCGGGCCCATCGAGGGCTACGAGGCCTGCCAGGCCGCCCGCCGGCGCGAGCCCGAGCGCGGAAGCGTCGGGGCGGGCACGGGCTGTGCGGCCGGCAAGCTCCTGGGGCCCGCGAGCTGGACCCCGACCGGCGTGGGCTGGGCCGCCGACCACGTCCAGGGCGCCCGGGTCTGCGTCCTGGCGGTGGTCAACCCGGTCGGGGAGGTCGTCGCCGAGGACGGGAGCGTCCTGGCCGGCGCCCGCCGCGACGGCGCGCCCGTGCGCACGGCCGAGCTGCTCAAGGAGGGGATCGCCCCGCCGCCCGCGCGGGAGGCCACGACGCTCGTGGCCGTCCTCACGGACGCCGACCTGGACAAGACGCAGGCCTGGCTCGTCGCGCGCTCGGCGAGCGCGGGCATCGCCCGCGCGGTCCACCCCACGGCCACGCCGTTCGACGGGGACGCCGCCTTCTGCCTGGCCACGGGACGCTGCCCGTTTGACCCGACCGCCCTGGCC
>CADCUY010000270.1 GCA_902806005.1 uncultured Quadrisphaera sp.
CCGCCCTGGTGCGGCGTGTCGCTCCTTCGTGCAGCGTCCCGGACCGAGAGGCCCTGGGCGCACGGGGCTCAGGCCGGGGCACCGCCGGCGCGCTCGCGGGCGCGGCGGCGCAGCAGCCCGCGCAGCGACAGGGCCCAGTACACCGCCAGCGCCGCCCACAGCAGCGGGACGGCGGCGTCCAGGGCGCCCTGCGCGCGGCCGGCGGCGAGGTCGAGGGCCCCCGCCACGGCCAGCAGCGCGGAGAGGACGAGCAGCAGCCCGGAGAGCACGAGCTGCCAGGGGCGCACCGGCCCCCGCACGGCGGCCACCACCTCGCGGGCGGCCTCGCGCGGGTCCACGCCGTCGGTGGACGTCGCGCCCTGCGCCTGCGCGGCGGGCAGGCGCCCGAGCAGCACCCGCTCGGCGTCGCCGTCCACGCCGCCGACCACCCCGTAGTGGGGGGTGTCCACCAGCCGCCCCGCGCGCCAGCGCTGCACCGACACCTGCTCGTCGGCGCGGGTGAGCACGAGCACGTCGGCGCGGCGCAGCGACCGCGAGACCCGGGTGACCACGGCGTCGTCCACGCCCCCGCCGCCGCGGGGCAGCAGCAGCACCCCGCGCGAGCTGGGCACGGCGTCGGCGGCCAGCCCCAGCACCGCCGCCACGCGCACGGCCTGCGCGGCGCTGGCCACGGGCAGGAGCAGCCCGGTGAGCCGGCCGCCGCCGGTCGGCGGGCCGCCCGGGTCGTCGCTCACAGGGCGCCCTTGGTGCTCGGCACCCCGACCACCCGGGGGTCGGGCGCGACGGCCGCCCGCAGCGCCCGGGCGAGGGCCTTGAACTGGGCCTCGACCACGTGGTGCGGGTCGCGGCCGGCGAGCACCCGCACGTGCAGCGCGACGTGGGCGTGCGCGGCGATCGACTCGAAGACGTGCCGGGTCAGCGAGCCGGTGTAGGGCACCCCGCCCCCGCCGCCGCCGATGAGCACGTGCTCCTGGCCCGCGGGCTCGCCGCTGTGCACCAGGTAGGGCCGCCCGGAGACGTCGACGACGGCCTGGGCCAGCGCCTCGTCCAGGGGCACCAGCGCGTCGCCGAACCGCGCGATGCCGGTCTTGTCGCCCAGCGCCGCGCGCAGCGCCTGCCCGAGCACGATCGCCACGTCCTCCACGGTGTGGTGGGCGTCGACGGCGGTGTCACCGGCGGCCCGCACGGTCAGGTCGAGCAGCGCGTGCTTGCCCAGCGCGGTGAGCATGTGGTCGTAGAAGGCGACGCCGGTGTCGATGCTGGTGGTCCCGGAGCCGTCGAGGTCGAGCTCGACGAGCACGCTCGACTCCGCGGTGGTGCGCTCGACCCGCGCGGTGCGCCCGCTCACGCCGGCACCCCCGCGGGGGCGTCGGCCGCGGCGAGCGCCTCGCGCAGGGCGGTGAGGAACGCCGTGGTCTCCAGCTCGGTGCCGGCGGTGACCCGCAGGTGCCCGGGCAGCCCGACGTCGCGCACCAGCACCCCGCGGGCCAGCAGCTGACCCCACAGGGCGGGGGCGTCGTCGAGGCCGCCGACGAGGACGAAGTTGGCGTCGGAGGGCACGGCCCGCAGGCCGAGCTCGCGCACCTCGGCCACGATCCGGTCGCGCTGGTGCTTGACCTGCTCGACCGTGGAGAGCAGCACCCCGGTGTGGGCGAGCGCCGCCCGCGCGCACGCCTGGGTCAGCGCGGAGAGGTGGTAGGGCAGGCGCACCAGGCGCAGGGCGTCGACCACCGCGGGGTCGGCAGCGAGGTAGCCCACCCGGGCGCCGGCGAGGGCGAAGGCCTTGGACATGGTGCGCGTGACCACCAGGCGCGGCCGGCCGGGGAGCAGGCTCAGGGCCGACCGGGTGCCGGGGCGCGCGAACTCGGCGTACGCCTCGTCGACCACGACCATCCCGGAGGTCGCGGCGTACGCGGCCTCGACGACGTCCAGGCCCAGCGCCGTGCCCGTGGGGTTGTTCGGCGAGGTCAGGAACACCACGTCGGGGGCCGTGGAGCGCACCCGGTCGGCGACCTCGACCGGGTCCAGGGTGAAGTCCTCGCGGCGCCCGCCGTCGGCCCAGGCCGTGCCCGACGTGGCGGTGATGATCGGGTGCATCGAGTACGACGGGGTGAACCCCAGGGCGGTGCGCCCCGGCCCGCCGAACGCCTGCAGCAGCTGCTGGAGCACCTCGTTCGAGCCGTTCGCCGCCCACACCTGCTCCGGGCGCACGGGGTGCCCGCTCGAGGCGGTGAGGTAGCGGGCGAGGTCGGCGCGCAGCGCCGCGGCCTCGCGGTCGGGGTAGCGGTTCAGCGCCGAGGCCTCGGCGCGCACCGCCTCCACCACGGCCTCGACCACCTCGGGCGGGGTGGGGTGGCTGTTCTCGTTGGTGTTCAGCCGCACCGGCACGTCGAGCTGCGGGGCGCCGTAGGGCTGCTGCCCCCGCAGGTCGTCGCGCAGCGGCAGGTCGTCGAGCGGGGTCACCCTCCCGAGGGTAGGGCGCGCCAGGAGTACTCCACCCGCGGCCGGCCGACGGCGCCGTAGCGGGCGGCGCGGCGCGCGGCGCCGCTCTCGGCGAGGTGCTCGAGGTAGCGGCGCGCGGTCACCCTGGAGGTGCCGCAGGTCTCGGCGACCTCCGCGGCGCTCAGCCCGGCGGCCGTCCCCTGCAGCGCCGCGACCACCGCCCCGAGCGTCTCCTCGGACAGGCCGGCGGGCAGGGCACCGGTGTCGACCCCGCGCAGGGAGGCCAGCACCTGGTCGACCTGGCGCTGGCCGGAGGCCGGGCCGCCGTCGCCGAGGGCCTCGCGGTAGTGCCGGTAGCGCTCGAGCTTGTCGGCCAGCACCCGGAAGGTGAAGGGCTTGAGCACGTACTGCACGACGCCGGCGGAGGTGGCGGCGCGGACGGCGTCGAGGTCGCGGGCGGAGGTGACGGCGATCACGTCGCCCCTCAGGCCGGAGCCGCGGGCCTGGCGGGCGACCTCGAGCCCGGGCAGGTCGGGCAGGTGCAGGTCGAGCAGCACGAGGTCGACCGGGGTCGTGCGCAGCAGGCGCAGGGCCGCCCGCCCGGTGTGGGCGACGCCGGCCACGGTGAAGCCCGGCACCCGCTCGACGTAGGCGCGGTGGGCGTCGGCGGCGACCGGCTCGTCCTCGACCACGAGCACGGCGATGTCGGGGGTCACGGCCGCGCCGCCGCCGTGGACGCCGCCGTGGCCGTCGCCGCGCCCGCGCGGGCGGCGGCCGGCGGGGGCTGCAGCGGCACCCGGACGGTGAACACCGCCCCGTCGCCGTGCTCGACCTCGACGGTGCCGCCGAGGCGGTGCACCACCTGGCCGACCAGGGCCAGCCCGAGGCCCCGGCCCCCCGGGGTGGCGGCGGCCTTGGTCGACCACCCGCGCTGGAAGGCCGCCCGCGCCCGCGCGGCGTCCAGGCCCCGCCCGGTGTCGGCGACCCGCACGAGCAGGGTGCCGGGGGCGCCGTCCGCCCGGGCGGTGACGGTGACGCGCCCGGGGGGCGGGGCGTCCGCCGCGGCGTCGATGGCGTTGTCGAGCAGGTTGCCGATCACCGTCACCAGGTCGCGCGGGCCCAGGGCGGCGCCGCCCAGCACGGCGTCCGGCAGCGCGGTGTCGGGGGTCACCACCAGCTCCACCCCGCGCTCGCCGGCCTGCGCGGTCTTGCCCAGCAGCAGCGCGGACAGCACCGGGTCGTCGACCCCGGCCACGACCCGGTCGGTGAGCCGCTGCGCGAGCTCCAGCTCGGCGGTGGCGAAGGCCACGGCCTCCTCCGGCCGGCCGAGCTCGAGGAGGCTGACCACGGTGTGCATCCGGTTCGCCGCCTCGTGGGCCTGCGAGCGCAGCGACTCGGTGAGGGCCTGGACGGCGTCCAGCTCGCCCGCCAGGTCCTGCAGCTCGGTGTGGTCGCGCACGGTGACCACGGTGCCGAGCCGGCGCCCCTCCCACAGCGCGGGCGTCTGGGTGAGCACCAGCACCCGCTGGCCGGTCAGGTGCAGCTCGTCGAGCGCGGGACGGCCGCTGGTGACCACCTCGGCCACCGACGGCGGCAGCGGCAGGTCGCCCGCCGCGGTCCCCACCGCGTCGCGGGGCAGGTCGAGCAGGCGCTGCGCGGCGTCGTTGACCAGCAGCACCCTGCCGTCGCGGTCGACGAGGACCAGGCCCTCGCGGACGGCGTGCAGCACCGACTCGTGGTGCTCGTACAGGCGCCGCAGCTCCTCGGCGCCCATCCCGTGGGTCTGCCGCCGCAGCCGCCGGCTGACCAGCGCGGCGCCGGCGAGGGCGACCGTCGCGGCCAGCCCCGCCGCGACGGCGAGCGCCGGCAGGGCGCGGGTGGCGTCGCGGCCGATCGACTCGGTGGAGATGCCCACGGCCACCAGCCCGGCCACGCGGTCGTCGGGCCCGCCGGCGGCGAGCACCGGCACCACGGCCCGCACCGAGGGCCCGAGCGTGCCGGTGTAGGTCTCGGTGAACGGGCGCCCCGCGGCCGCCGCCGCGGTGTTGCCGACGAAGACCTCGCCGATGCGGTCGGGCTCGGGGTGGGAGTAGCGCACCCCGTCCGGAGCCATGAAGGTGACGAAGAAGACGCCGGTGCGGCTGCGCACCTCCTCGGCGTACGGCTGGAGGGTGGCGGCGGGGTCGGCGGAGGCCATCGCCGTGCGGGTCTGCGGCGACGCGGCCAGGGTCTGCGCGACGCCCAGCACGACCTCGCGCGCGCGGTCCTCGGCGTCGCGCCGGACGTCGCCGTAGGCGGCCGCCGCGCCGAGCAGCACCACGCCCAGGAGCAGCAGCGCCTGCAGCACCAGCAGCTGGCGCGCGAGGCTCCAGCCGCTCGGACGCACGGGCCCAGTGTGGCCGCGGGCGGACACAATGACCACAAGGGCGACCCCGGCGCCCCGGGCGGCGCACGATGCGGCCCGACCCCTCACCGTCGAGGATCCCCGAGGAGCCCCATGGCCGGCACCAGCCCTGACCCGACCGGCACCAGCACGCCCCCTGCCGCGCGCCGGGAGCGCACGCACCTGCTCTACATCGCCGTGATCGTCGCGGTGGTGCTCGGCGCCCTCGTCGGCGGCTTCTTCCCCGCCCTCGGGGTGGCGCTCAAGCCGATCGGCACCGGGTTCGTCGACCTCATCAAGATGATGATCTCGCCGGTGATCTTCTGCACGATCGTGCTCGGCATCGGCGCGGTGCGCCAGGCCGCCAAGGTCGGCCGGGTCGGCGGCATCGCCCTCGGCTACTTCATCACGATGTCGACCTTCGCCCTGGCCATCGGCCTGGTCGTCGGCAACCTCGTGCAGCCCGGCTCCGGCCTGGACGTCAGCGGGGCCACCTACGAGCCGCCCGCCGCCGAGGAGGACGCGCCGGAGGGCACCTCCGGCTTCATCCTCTCGATCATCCCGACCACGCTGGTCTCCCCGCTGGTCGGCGACTCCGTGCTCTCCACCCTGTTCGTCGCCCTGCTCGTCGGCTTCGCCGTCCAGGGCCTCGGCGAGACCGGGCAGCGGGCGCTGCGCGGCATCAGCGTCTTCCAGCGCGTGGTCTTCAAGGTGCTCGCGATGATCATGTGGGTCGCGCCGATCGGGGCGTTCGGCGCGATCGCCGCCGTCGTCGGCGAGACCGGCTGGGGCGCGCTGGCGAGCCTGGGCCTGCTGATGGCCGCGTTCTACCTCACCTGCGCGCTCTTCGTCTTCGGGGTGCTCGGCGCGCTGCTGAAGATGGTCACCGGCGTCTCGGTGTTCGCGCTGCTGAAGTACCTGGGCCGTGAGTTCCTGCTCATCGTCTCCACCTCGTCCTCGGAGACGGCGCTGCCGCGGCTGATCGCCAAGATGGAGCACGCCGGGGTCTCCCGCCCCGTGGTGGGCATCACCGTGCCCACCGGGTACTCGTTCAACCTCGACGGCACCGCGATCTACCTGACCATGGCCTCGCTGTTCATCGCCGAGGCCACGGGGCAGCCGCTGTCGGTGGGCGAGCAGATCTCCCTGCTGCTGTTCATGATCGTCGCCTCGAAGGGCGCGGCCGGGGTGACCGGCGCCGGGCTGGCCACCCTCGCCGGCGGGCTGCAGAGCCACCGGCCGGAGCTGCTCGACGGGGTCGGCCTGATCGTGGGCATCGACCGGTTCATGTCCGAGGCCCGGGCGGTCACCAACTTCGCGGGCAACGCGGTGGCGACCGTGCTGATCGGGCACTGGGTCGGCGAGCTCGACCGCGGCCGGCTCGACCGGGTGCTCGGCGGCGGCGAGCCGTTCGACGAGCGCACGATGGTCGACGACGGGCACGGCGACGGCGCGGACGACGTCGCGGGCCCGGGCACGGGCTCGGCGGCCGAGCGGGCCGAGGCCGCCGACGCGCGACAGGGCACGGCGCCGGGCCGCGCGGGCGCCGGGGTGTGACCGAGGGCGCCCTCCGGGGTCAGCCGACGCCGAACAGCGCCCGCACGGGCGCGATGGCGAAGTAGACCAGGAACAGTGCCGCCACCACCCACAGCAGCGGGTGCACCGCGCGGGCCCGGCCGGT
>CADCUY010000271.1 GCA_902806005.1 uncultured Quadrisphaera sp.
CGCGCCCGTCCCGAGGGCGCCGACCACGACGGCCGTGGAGAACACCGCGTGGGCCGTGGTGATCACCCGGCGGCCAGAGCGCTGCTCGGCGAGGCCCGCCTGGGCGTTCGCGGCGACGTCGGCGGCGCCCGAGGCGGCGCCCACGACGGCCGCGGCGGCGGCCACGCACGCCAGGTCGTGGGCCAGGGCGGCCAGCAGCACGCCCGCGGCGGCGAGGGCGACCAGCAGCGGCCCGGCGATCCGCGCCCCCCAGCGGTCGACGGCGCGACCGGTGAGCAGCATGGCGGGCAGCGCCCCGAGCCCGATGCACAGCAGCGCCAGCCCCAGCTCCGCCTCGTCCAGCGCCGCGGCGCCGCGCAGGGCGGGCAGCCCGGCTCCCCAGGTGCCCCAGAACAGCCCGAAGCCGGCGAAGGCGGCGTACGAGGCCGCGGCGTCACGCATCTGTGTAACGCTACACACCTAGGCTGGCCCGATGCCCCTCCCCCGCGTGACCATGCGGCAGGTCGCCGCCGAGGCCGGCGTCGGCGTGATGACCGTCAGCTACACCTACACGCGCCCGGAGCGGGTGGCCGCACCGACGCGGGCCCGCGTGCTCGAGGCCGCCGCGCGGCTGGGCTACCGCGGCCCCGACCCGGTCGCCCGCTCGCTGCGCAGCGGCTCCACCGGAAGCCTCGGCGTGGTGCTCGGCGAGCACCTGACCTACGCCTTCGAGGACCCCCAGGCCACCCGCTTCCTCGCCGGGGTCTCCCGCGTCTGCGTCGAGCACCGCCTCGGCCTGGTGCTCATCCCCAGCACCGGGGAGCCCGCCGACGCCGACCGGGTGCGCGAGGCCGCGGTCGACGGCTTCGTGCTGTGGACGACCGCCGACGACGACCCCGTCCTCGACGTCGTCGCCGGCACCGGGCGACCGGCCGCCATCCAGGGCGGGCCCGCGGCCCCCGGGATCCAGCTCGTGGCCGCCGACGACCGCGCGGCGGCGAGGGCGGTGGCCGCGCACCTGCTCGAGCACGCCCGGGCCCCGCTGGTGCTCTCGCACCCGCTGGACCGCACCCGCTGGGCGGGGGTGGCCCGCGGCCCCGCCACGGACGTGGCCTTCCCGGTCACCCGGACCCGGCTGACCGGCTTCCGCGAGGCCCTCGAGGACGCCGGGCACCGGTGGGCGGACGTGCCCGTCGCCGTGGTCGCCCGGCACACCCGCGACGACGGACGGCGGGCCGCGGCCGCCGCCGCGGAGCAGCAGCGCCCCGACGCCGTGCTCGCGATGAGCGACCAGCTGGCCGCGGGGGCCCTGGACGCCCTCGGCGGCACGGTGCGGGTCAGCGGCTGGGACGACAGCGACCTCGCCGCCGCCCTCGGCTTCCCCAGCGTGCGCCAGTCGCTGTTCGACCAGGGCGTCGCGTGCGCGCGCATCGCCGCCGGCCTCACCACCCGGGTCGAGCCGGCGCCGTGGAGCCTCGCGGTGCACTGAGCGCCCCCCGTCGTCCCAGCGGCCCGCCGAGACGCCCACGCCGGCACCTCCCACGTGCCGACCGACGGACACGGACCTCACATCACAGACCTCACAGGTCCGGAGCGCCGGCGCCGAGGGCTGGTCCGCGCGGCGGACGACCACGAGTCGGCGGTGGGCCACCTCCACGCACGGTCAGCGCTGCAGCAGTCCGACGGTGTCCCACCGTGTGAAGGACTGGGAGGAGCCACGGACCTCACAACCCGTGCCG
This sequence comes from uncultured Quadrisphaera sp., assembly GCA_902806005.1. GTDB lineage: Bacteria > Actinomycetota > Actinomycetes > Actinomycetales > Quadrisphaeraceae > CADCUY01. The sequence continues at coordinate 1,719 of CADCUY010000271.1, forward strand.
CCGACGTCATGACGTGTGAATCGCCATGCTCACAAGCTTCGGGGGCTCGCGCCATACTTCACAATCATCACAGCGGCGTCGCGGCGAACCTGTGTGAGGTGTGTGAGCGGCTGCGGCACCGGGGTGACACGGGGTTGGGCCCTCCCGTCCCGGCCGTGGTAGGTAGGTGGTGTGAGCACAGACCGCCAGGACCTCGCGCTGCGCCTGGTGCGCGCCTCGGACCGGACCTCGCTGCAGGACCTCGCGACCCGGCTCGGCGTCTCCCAGATGACCGTGCGCCGCGACCTCGACGAGCTCGAGCGGCAGGGCCTGGTGCAGCGGGTCCGCGGCGGCGCCGTGCCGCTGCACCCTCGCCTGCACGCCGCCCGCGGCCCCGGCGACGACCGCAGCGCCCACGAGGGCTCCCCGGTCGAGCGCTCCTCGCGGGAGCGCTCACCGCAGGACCGCGCAGCAGCGCCGGCCGGCCAGCTGCTGCTGCGAGCACCGGCCTCCGGTGGATCCGCACAGCGACCGCGCACCGAGCACCGCGGCCGCGCCGAGCCGCCCGCGGCCGGTGACGCGCGGCAGCGGATCGGGCGCGCCGTCGCCGCCTCCCTCTCCCCCGGCAGCACGGTGCTCCTCGACGCCGGACCCCTGGCCGCGGCGGTGGCCGAGCACCTGCCCGACCGGGCACCGCTGACCGTGGCCGTCCTCGGCCTGCCCGCGGCCCTCGCCCTGGTCGACACCCCCGGCATCACCCTGCTCGTCCTCGGCGGCCAGGCCCGCGGCGGCGACCGCGCGCTCGACGGCCCGCTCGCCCTCGCCGCCCTGGGCGTGCTCGACGTCGACGTCCTGATCGCCTCCACGCTCACCGGCAACCCCGCCACCGGATGGTCGACCACCTCCCTGGAGGGGGCCGAGCTGCTGCGCACCGCGATGGACCGCGCCGAGCGCACCGTCGTCGCAGCCGAGGCCGGCGCCCTGGGCGTGCGCTCCCTGGCCCGGGTCGCCCCCCTGCCCGCCGTCTCCGCGGTATTCACCGACGCCGCCGTCCACGACGAGGCCACCGCCGCGCGCGCCGGCGAGGTCCTCAGGGCGCTGGCCGCGGCCTCGGTGCCCGTGACGGTGGTCTGAGCGGCGGCCGCCGCGGGTTTGCGGGACAGGGCGATGGTCTGGTATTCGCCGACTTCTGTTATCACGGACAGCGTGCGGCCACCCCTCCGGATGGGGCCGGTCTCGCTCCCCACGGTCGTCCGCGGTGCACGGGCGCGACGCTCCCGCGAGGGGCCACCGCCAGCACCCCCTCCCCCAGGACACCTCCGGCCATGGGGGGCGGGTGAGCGGGGCGGGGGCCCTACCGGCGAGCCCGAGGGTCGGCGCCGCGTCCGAGGGACGGGCGCTCCCCCGTTCCTCGGGGGACGTCGAGCTGCGCGAGGACGGACCGGCGCGGGTGGCCGGGCAGCAGCGATGCCTCCAGGCGGGTCAGCGCAGGCGGGGCTGGTCGCGGCTCAGCTCCCATCACGGCCGACGGCCGTTGTGAACGCAGGCTTCCGTTATCAGGAGCGACGGGTCAGGCGGCGGTAGCCGACCAGGACCACGACCACCGCGACGGCCCCGCAGGCTGCCGGCAGGGCCAGCGCGGAGCGCGCGCCCGCGGCGTCCACCCACGCCCCGCCGCCCGCGGCCCCGGCGGCGACCCCCACACCGAGGGCGGTCGAGACCCAGGTGAGCCCCTCGGTCAGCCGGCTGGGCGCCACCACCTCGCGCACCAGGGCGTTGCCGGCGATCAGCGTGGGGGCGACCGCCAGGCCCGCGACGAACAGCACCGCCGCCAGCGCCGGCACCGTGGAGACCAGCGCCACCGGCACCATCCCGGCCGCGAAGACGCACGCCGCCAGGACGAAGCGCCGTCCGGGCGGGCTGGCCCAGCGCACCGCGCCGTACCCGACGCCGGCCAGCAGCGACCCCAGGGCGTACGCGGCGAGCACCGCACCGGCCGCGACCGGCGCCCCGCGCTCGTCGGTGAAGGCGACGACGACCACCTCGACCGCCCCGAACAGCCCGCCGGCGGCGACGAAGACGGTGAGCAGGGTGAGCATCCCCCGGGCCCCGACCACGCTGCTCCCCCGCGGCGCCCGCCCGGGCACCGGAGGCGGCTCGGTCCCCCGCTGGGCCAGCAGCACCGCTCCCCCGGTGCCCACGGCGAGGGCGGCGACGGCCAGGCCGAGGACCGGGGAGACCGCCGCGGCGGCCGCGGTGACGATCAGCGGGCCCGTGATGAACACCACCTCGTCGACCACCGACTCCAGCGAGAACGCGGTGTTGACCCGGCCCTCGAGCCGCCCCGCTCCGCCGCCGACGCCGTCGCGGTCGGCGCGGGCGAGGACGTGCAGCCACCGGGCCCGCACCAGCGCGCCGATCGAGCCGATGGTCGAGCCCATCACGGCGACGGCGGCGAACAGCACCCAGACGGGGGCGTGCGCCGCGGCGGCGAGCAGCAGCCCGCCCACCCCGAGCAGGTGCACGGCGATCGCCGGGCGCATCACCCGGGCCTGCCCCGCCCGGTCGACCGCCCGGGAGACCAGGGGCGAGCACACCGAGGAGACGACCGCGTACGCCGCGGCGACCGCGCCCGCGGTGCCGTAGGAGCCGTACTCGGCCTCGACGAGCAGGACGATGCCGATGCCGAGCATCGAGATCGGCAGCCGGGCGACCAGGCCCGAGGTCACCAGGACCGGCGCGCCGGGCACCGACAGCACCTCCCGGTAGACCCCCAGCCCCCGCGGGGCCGGCGTCACCCGCTGGCGCCCGCGGGGGGTGCCGCGACCCCGCCGTGCACCGGGGCGTCGGCCAGGGCGGCGTCGGGCAGCGCCGCGCTGGCCAGGTCCGCGCCGTCGACCGCCGCCCTCGCCGCCCCGGGCGCGTCGAGGTCGACGGGCGCGAGCTCGTCGAAGCGGTCGCCCGGGCCGGGGTTCGCCGGGTCGCTGGCCCCGCCGAGGTGGTGCACGACGCCCCACACGGCGTTGAGCCCGGTGGTCACCGCGCCGTCGGCCCACCCGGGGGTGAAGGAGATGTCGTCGCCGGCGAGGAAGACCCCGCGCTGCTCGGCCGGCCGGTCGCGCTGGACGAAGTGGCTGAACAGGCGCCGCTGGTAGCGGTAGTGACCGGGCAGGGCCCCCCGGAAGGCGCCCATGAAGTTCGGGTCCGACTCCCACGAGACCGTCACCGGCTCACCGACGATGTGCCCGGCGATGTCGACGCCCGGGTAGACCTCGCCCAGCGAGGCGAGCATCCGGCGCACCCGCTCCTCGGTGGACAGCGCCAGCCACTTGAGGGCGTCGTCGTTCCAGGTGTAGCTCAGGCAGATCAGCGCCGGCGCGTCCAGGCGCACCTCGCCGTCGTCGTCGACCCCCTCGAGCAGGTACGTCGCCCGGGTCATCCGGTCGGTCAGCGTCGTCGACATCACGTGCCGGCCGGTGGCCGGGTCGACGTCGCGCCAGAACGGGCGGTCGACCATGACGAAGGTCTTCGAGGACTGCGCGTAGTGGCTGCGGTCCATCGCCATCCAGGTGGCGTGGTCGAACAGCGCCTCCTCGGTGGTGATCGACGCCGAGAGCAGCCACGACTGGCAGGTGACCACGGCCGCCGCCACGGTGCGCTGCCCGCCCCACCGGTCGGTGATGACGATGCCGCCGTCGGGGTGCTCCGGCGACGCCGGCGCCCGGCGCAGCGCGGCGACCCCCGGCCGGGGCGCCCCGCCGTGCAGCGAGGCCAGCGAGGTGCCCGCCGGCCAGTGCACCAGCGACTCCCCCGGGCCGGGCGCGTGGCGCCACAGCCGCAGGGGCACCTGCTGGGCGCCGCCGAGGACCCGCCGGTGCCCGGCGTCGGCGTCGGTGGCCACCACCCGCAGGATCTCCAGGATCGAGTGCGGGAAGTCGGTGTCCCACCCGCCGGTGCCGAACCCGACCTGCCCGAAGGTCTCGCGGTGCCCGTAGGGCAGGTCGCGGAACCCCGAGGACGCGGCGACGAACCCGTAGAAGCTGGTCTCGTCCAGGGCGGCGACCAGCGGCGACCACAGCGCCTTGATCCGCGGCAGGTCGCGGGCGGCGATCGCGTCGCGCAGCGCCTCCACCCCGACGTCGCCCAGCGCCCGCTCCCAGGCGGTCGCGACCTCGGCGAACAGCGGGGGCAGGTCGGCCAGGGATCGGGCGTAGTGCACCTGCCCGCCCAGGTCGATCACCGTGCTGGGGCTGGACGGCGACAGCGGGTTGGGGAAGGGCGCGGTGCGCACCCCGGCCAGGTCCGCGTAGTGGCTCCAGGCCCGCCCGGACGGCGGGAAGCGCATGCCCCCCAGGTCGGCGACGACGTCCTCGACGCCGGGGATGGGCACCGAGCGCAGCCGCCCGCCGACCTGGTCGGCCTCGTAGACCACCGGCCGCAGGCCCAGCCGCATCAGCTCGTACGCCGCCACCAGCCCGGAGATGCCCGCGCCGACGACGGCGACCTCGGTGCCGTGCCGCTCGGCCGGCACCGACCCCAGCCCGGCCGGGGAGGCCAGCCACTCGTCGTAGGGGAAGGGGAAGTCGGGGGTGAGCATGGTGATGCCGGGCTGCGCGCCCGGCACGCTGCCGCCGCCCGCCTCGGGGGGCAGGGCGGAGACCTCGGAGGAGACGGCGGTCACCGGGCGCTCCCCTCGAGCGGGGCGGGGGCGGGCGAGGCAGGGGCGGCGACCGGCCCCGGCGGGTCCCAGGCGGCGTAGGTCGCGCGACGCAGGGCGGCCAGGTACGGGTTGCGCTCGCGCGCG
>CADCUY010000272.1 GCA_902806005.1 uncultured Quadrisphaera sp.
GGGCGGGCTGCGCCTGGGCGTCGACGGGCCGGGCGCCGTGCGCGCCGAGGCCGAGCTGCTCCGGCGGGCGGGCGCCGGCGCCGTGCTCGTGCAGGCGATGGCCCCGCCCGGGGTCGCGGTGGTGGTGACCACCATGGAGGACCCGTTGTTCGGCCCGCTGGTCTCCTTCGGGCTGGCCGGCGACGCCTCCGTGCTGCTCGGCGACGTCACCCACCGCGTGCCGCCCCTGACCGACGTCGACGTCGCCGACCTGGTGCGCACCCTGCGCGCCTCGCCGCGCCTGTTCGGCTACCAGGGCGCCCCGCCGGTGGACGTCGCGGCGCTGGAGGACCTCCTGGCCCGGGTCTCGGTGCTCGCCGACGACCTGCCCGAGGTCGCCTCGCTGGAGCTCTCGCCGACCGTCGTGGCGACCCGGGGCGTGCACGTGCTGGCCGCCTCGGTGCACCTCGCCGTGCCGGTGACGCGCAGCGACGCGGGGCGCCGGGTGCTCCCGCCGGCCGACCCGCGTCGTGGATGATGGGCGCATGCGCGCCTCACCCCTCCGGCCCCCGGAGCCGCCGACAGGGCCCGCCGGGCTGCCGGCCGAGCTGGTCCGCGAGGTCGAGCGCGGCGGGTACTACCCCGCGCTGGTGACCGACGTGGTGGAGCTGGCGCTGGCCGGCGAGGAGGTGCGCGACCACCTCGTGCACCTGGAGACCACGTTCGACGCCGACGAGGTGCGCCGCCACGTCACCGTCATGGTGCTCACCGACTCGCGCCTGCTCGTCGCCCACGTCGACGACCACCCCGGTGAGGAGCACGCCGCCGAGGGCCCCGGCGCCAGCCCCGGCTCGGTCGGCGGCGCGGGCCGCGCCGCCAGCGGCGACCCGGACGGCGCCCCCGCGACCTCCGCGGCGCCCTCCGTGGCCGCCTCGTCGGTGGAGTCGGTGCCCCTGCACCAGGTCGGCTCCGTCGTCGTCTCCCACCGGGTGGTCGACCCCGCGAGCCACCGCCCCGGCCAGCCCCCCGCGGAGCTGGTGCTCACCGTCGGCTGGGGCGCGGTGCGCCGGGTCGACCTCGAGCCCGCGACCTGCGGCGACCCCGAGTGCGAGGCCGACCACGGCTACACCGGCACCATCGCCGGCGAGGACGTCTCGCTGCGGGTGAGCGCCGACGCCGAGGGCGCCGAGGCCGTCCGCAGCGCGGCGCGCTTCGCCCGCAGCCTGACCGCCGCCGCGCTGCCGAGCCCGGCGGGGTGAGCCCCGCCGACCCGTCCCCACCCGCACCGCGGCCGGGACTGGCGCCGGTCGCCGGCCTGCTCTCCGACGTGCTGCCCAGCGTGGCGACGTCGCTCGGGGTCGGCCGCGACGGCGCCGAGGGAGCAGGGAGCACCGCACTGGGCCTCCCGACGGCGCGCCGGGTGCTGGTGCTGCTCGTCGACGGCCTCGGCGAGCGGCTGCTGGTGGCGCGCTCGGGGCACGCGCCGGTGCTGCGCTCGATGCTGCCCACCGGGCGCGTGCTCGGGGTGACCTACCCGTCGACCACGGCCACGTCCATGGGCTCCTTCGGCACCGGCCTGCTGCCCGGCGCGCACGGCCTGGTCGGCTACCAGGTGCGCGACCCGGCCACCGGCCGGCTGCTCAACGAGCTCTCCTGGGACGGCGGGCCCGACCCGCGCACCTGGCAGCCCGAGCGCACCGTGTTCGAGCGGGCGGCCGCCGCGGGGATCGCGGTGACCCGGGTCGGGCCGGGGCACTTCGAGGGCT
>CADCUY010000273.1 GCA_902806005.1 uncultured Quadrisphaera sp.
CGGCCGTGTCGGCGACGGTGGCCGTGGCCAGGACCAGCGCGACGATGCGGACCCGACCCGCGTCCTGGGTCCCCCGGGCGCTGGCCGCGCAGAACGCCGCGGTCGCCACGTTGGCGGCCGCGCGGGCCGCCACCCAGGGCCACCGCGGGCGGCCGGCGACCAGGCCGGGCACGAGGGCGAGGTCGACGACCCCGAGCCAGCGCGCCCGCGCGGGCTGCCTCAGGCCCATCACGGGCCCGGCCGAACCGGGAGCCGCCACGAGCGCGGCACCGATCAGCGCGGTGACCACGCCGACGGTGGTCGCGACCCGCTCGGCCGAGGCGACCGCGGGAGCGTTCCTGGCCATCTGCATCTCCTCACCCGGCGCCGCAGGGGCGCGTCCGTCCGTCCGTCACGACCGTAGTCCGCCGGTCGGGCGCCGGTCGGGCGCGGGGTGTTGACACGTGCGGCTAAGGGGTTTAGCTTTGGCTAATTCCCTTAGCCGACCTGGAGGTCCGCATGACCGAGCACCTGACCGTCGACGGCGGCACCCTCGCCTACGAGCTGACGGGGGCGTCCGGCCCGCTGGTCGTGCTCGCCCACGGCATGGGTGACAGCCGTGAGGCCTACCGCGCCGTGGTCCCGGCCCTGGCGGCCGCCGGGTACCGGGTCGCCGCGCTCGACCTGCGCGGCTGCGGGGAGTCGAGCACCGGGTGGGCCTCGTACTCGCGCACGGACATCGCCGGTGACCTGGTCGCCCTCGTCGAGCACCTGGGTGGCCCGGCGGTGGTCGTCGGCCACTCCATCTCCGGCGGCGCCGCCACGATCGCCGCCGCGAAGGCCCCGGACCTGGTCACCGCCCTCGTCGAGCTGGCACCGTTCACCCGCCAGCAGCGGCTCGCTCTCGGCGACCTGCGCGACACCGGCTTCCGCCGGGGGATGCTGGCCCTGCTCGGCGCCGGCGTGCTCGGCAGCGTCCGGTCCTGGACGCGGTACCTCGAGCTCGCCCACCCCGAGCCGCGGCCCGACGGCTGGGACGAGCGCCTCGCCCGGATCGAGGCGATGCTGCGCGAGCCCGGCCGGATGAAGGCCTTCCAGCGCATGGGCCGGTCCGCCCCCACCGACGCCGGCGCCCAGCTGGCCGCCGTCCGCTGCCCGGTGCTGGTCGTCGAGGGCGACCTGGACCCGGACTGGGTCTCGCCGCGGGCCGAGGGCGAGGCGGTCGTGGCCGCCCTGGCCCCGGGCCTGGGCCGGCTGGAGGTCGTTCCCGGTGCGGGCCACTACCCCCACGTGGACCACCCGGCACAGGTGGCCGCGCTGGTGCTGTCGTTCCTGGGCTCCGTGCGTGCCTAGGGCCGGGCTGGACCCTGCCGGGGTCGTCGAGGCCGGTGCGGCGCTGGCCGACGAGGTGGGGTTCGCGGGGCTGACCATGGGTCAGCTGGCCGAGCGGGTCGGGGTGCGGACCCCGTCGCTGTACAAGCACGTCGCCGGGCAGGACGACCTGAACCGCCGGATCGCCGCGCTGGCCCTGACCGAGGCCGCCGACGCGGTCGGCGCCGCGACGCGGGGGCGCACCGGCCGTGACGCGCTGGCCGCGGCGGCCGGGGCGTTCCGCGGCTTCGTCCTGGCCCACCCGGGCCGGTACGCGGCCACCATCGGGGTCGCGCCGCCCGCCCCCCCCGACCCCCGAGCGGGGGGCGGGGGGCGGGGGGGGGGGGGGGTTAGCCCGGGGGGGGGCGGGGGCCGCGGGCCCCCCGCGGGGGGG
>CADCUY010000274.1 GCA_902806005.1 uncultured Quadrisphaera sp.
GGCGCTGAAGGCCGCGGGGCGGCTGTGAGGCCTCAGCCGGCGACGGGCTGCACGTCGCCGCGCTGCTCGGCGCGGACGTCGCCGGCCGCGCCCGCGGCGACGGCCCGGCGGCCCAGCACCCCGCCGTAGGCGAGGAAGGCGCCCAGCGCGAGGGCCCCGACGCCGATGCGCACCGGGGTGGGCAGGCCGCTGGGCGTGACCACCGCCTCGACCAGCCCGGCGAGCGCGAGGACCACCACCAGGCCCAGGGCCACGGTGACCAGGGCCCGGCCCTCCTCGGCCACCGCCCGGCCGCGCGGGCGCGGGCCCGGCTCGACCCAGGCCCAGAACACCTTCAGCCCCGCCGCGGCGGCCACGAAGACGGCCGTCAGCTCGAGCATCCCGTGCGGCAGGACCAGCGCGAAGAACTGGCCGCCGCGGTCGAAGGCGATCATCACCCCGGCAGCCGACCCGACGGCGACGGCGTTCTGGAGCACCACGAACGGCACCCAGACCCCGCTGATGCCGAAGGCGACGCACTGCGCGGCGATCCACGCGTTGTTCGACCACACGAGCGCGGCGAAGGACCCGGCGCTGCCCTGCCGGTAGTACCCGGCGAAGTCCTCGTCGACGTAGGCGCGCAGCTCCTCGGTGGTGCCCAGGGCGGCCAGGACCTCCGGGTCGCTCGCGACCCACGCGGCGGTGGCGACGGCGACCGCGAGGAAGGCCGCGGCCACCGCGGCGGTCCACCAGCGCAGTCGCCACAGCGCGGCGGGCAGAGCGACGACGGCGAACCGGGCGACGTCGCGCCACGCCGGCTCGCGCGCCCCGGTGAGCCGGGTGCGGGCCCGGGCCACCAGCGCGCTGAGCCGGCCCAGGAGCACCGGGTCGGGGGCCGCGGTGCGCGCCTGGGAGAGGTGGGCGGCCGTGCGCCGGTACAGCAGCACCAGGCGGTCGGCCTGCGCTCCGCTCAGGTGGCGCCGGCGCAGCAGCTCGTCGAGCTCGTCCCACTCCGGCCCGTGGACGGCGGCGAGGGCCTCGGCGTCGGTGCTGCCGGGGCTGGCCACCCGGGAACGCTAGCGTGCGGGCCGTGGCCGCGGGCGGATCGGGCGCCGAGGAGCTGGCGCTGCTGCCGCTGCCGGAGCCGGTGGTCACCGGCGACGGCGTGCTGCTGGACCTGCGTCCGGCGTCGGTGCTCACCCGCGGGCTGGCGCTGCTGGTCGACCTCGCCGTGCTCGCGCTGGTGGGCCTGGGGGTCGGCCTCGTCCTGGCCCAGGTCGCCGAGGGCCTGGACAGCACCGCGGTGCGGGCGCTGGGCGTGGTGGCCGCCGTCGGGGTGCTGGTGGTGCTGCCCGCCACGTGGGAGGCGCTCAGCCGCGGCCGCTCGCCCGGCAAGGCGGCGGCGGGCCTGCGGGTGGTCCGCGACGACGGGGGCCCGGTGCGCGCCCGGCACGCCGCCGTGCGGGCCCTGGTGGGCTTCGGGGAGCTGTACCTGACCAGCGGGGCCGTGGCGGTGGTCTGCTCGCTGGTGCACCCGCGGGGCAAGCGGGTGGGCGACCTGGTGGCCGGCACGCACGTGGTGCGCGAGCGCTCGTCCGCACCGCCCTCAGCTCCCCTGGTGGCGCCGGCGGAGCTGAGCGGGTGGGCCCGCTCGGCCGACATCGGGCAGCTGCCCGACGACCTCGCCACCGCGGCGCGGCGCCTGCTGGGCCAGGCCGACGGGATGCTGCCCGAGGCCCGCGACCGCCTGCTCGCCGACCTGGCG
>CADCUY010000275.1 GCA_902806005.1 uncultured Quadrisphaera sp.
CGGCCGCGCCGCTCCGGAGGGGCCGGGGTCGTGGTGACCGACGTCGTGCTGCCCTGCACGCCCGAGGCCGCGGGCCGGGCGCGCCGCCTCGTCGCGCAGGCCTGCGCCGGGGCCGACCTGCCCCCCGAGCTCTGCGACAGCGCGAAGCTGGCGACGAGCGAGCTGGTGACCAACGCGATCGTCCACGGGCGCAGCGAGGTGCGCCTGCACACCTCGGTCGACCCGGCGCGCCGGGCGATCCGCATCGAGGTCGGCGACGACAACTCGCGCCACCCCCGCATGCAGCCCGCCGACGACGGCGCGCTCGACGGCCGGGGCCTGTTCATCGTCGACCTGCTGGCCACGCGCTGGGGCGTGCGCGACGACGAGGCCGGCAAGGTGGTCTGGCTGGAGCTGGTGGCCCCGGGATGACCAGCACCGCCACCGCCGTGCTCGCCGCCCGCCCGTCCTACGCGCAGGCCGCCGAGCACCTGCCCGACGGCCTGGTCGTCGCCCGCGAGGACGGCCTGGTCGTCCTGGTCAACTCCGCGGTCACCGCCATCACCGGCATCGAGCGCACCGACCTGCTGGGCCGCGACGTGCGCACCGCGCTGCCGTTCAGCGACACCACCGGCCGCGACTGGTGGAGCCTCACCGACCCCTACGGCGGGCTGGCCACGCGCACCGGCCACCGGGAGCGGCTGCTGGTGCTGCCCGGCGGCGGCGAGGCCCTGGTCACCGCGCGCTACGTGCGCCCCGGGCGCTCGCGCCCCGTCGACCGGCTGGTGCTCCAGCTGCGGGGCACCGAGGCCCGGCGCCGCTCCGAGAACGACCACGCGGGCCTGATCTCCACCGTCGCCCACGAGCTGCGCTCGCCGCTCACCTCGGTCAAGGGCTTCACCTCCACCCTGCTGCGCAAGTGGGAGCGCTTCACCGACGACCAGAAGCGGCTCATGCTCCAGACGGTCGAGGCCGACGCCGACCGCGTGACCCGGCTGATCACCGAGCTGCTCGACATCTCCCGGATGGACGCCGGCCGCCTGGAGGTGCGCCGCCAGGTGGTCGACGTCGAGGACGCCGTGCGCGGCCAGGTGCGGCGGATGGTCGCCACCGGCGAGCCGGAGTCGCGCTTCGTCGTCCGCACCCCGGGGCCGGACCAGACGGCGCTGCCGGAGCTGTGGGCCGACCCCGACCGGGTCGAGCAGGTGCTCACCAACCTCGTCGGCAACGCCGTGCGCCACGGCGCCGGCACGGTCACGATCACGGTCAGCGCGAGCACCGACCCCGCCCTCGCCGCGCCCGGCGCCGCGCCGGTCGCCGCCGGGGGAGGGGCCACCGGCGTCGAGCTCCTCGTCGAGGACGAGGGGGAGGGCATCGACGAGGAGCACCTGACGATGGTGTTCACCAAGTTCTGGCGCGGCGACCGGCGCGGCGGCACCGGCCTCGGCCTGTACGTGGTGCGGGGCCTGGTCGAGGCCCACGGCGGGCGGATCACCATCGGCCGCTCCGCCGCCGGCGGGGCGCGGTTCAAGGTGGTGCTGCCCAGCGCCGTGCCGGACTTCGCGGCGGGCTGATTGACTCCGTGACCGTGTCCGACCCCACCGCCGCTCCCGCACCCGCCTCGGGGCCCCCCGCCGGCCCCCCGCTGGAGGACGACGACGTCCGCCGCGCCGCCGACGCGGCGCTGGCCGCCCTCGCCGGCGCCGGCGACCTGGAGGCGCTGCGCGAGGCCCGCCTCGCCCACACCGGCGACCGCAGCC
>CADCUY010000276.1 GCA_902806005.1 uncultured Quadrisphaera sp.
CACCGAGCGCGTACCGGTGGCCGCCGTCCCCGCCGTCGGCGGCGTCGCGCTGCTCGACGCCGAGGGCGCGGTGATCACCACCGAGGGCGAGGTGCCGGCCGAGGTGCCCGTGGTGGAGGTCGACGTCGCCGCGGCCGGGGCCCCGGCCCGGCGGGCCGCCGGGCAGGTGGCCCGGGGCCTGCCCGCCGCGCTGCGCGCCGAGGTCGAGCGGGTGGGCGCGGGCAGCCCGGACGACGTGCGGCTCACCCTGCGCGGCGGGGTCGAGGTGCGCTGGGGGAGCGCCGAGGAGCCGGCGGCCAAGGCCCGCGTGCTCGCGCTGCTGCGGGCCCGCGTGGCGGGGGCGGCGGGCTTCGACGTCAGCGCCCCCGGGGCGCCGGCCACCTGGTGATCGTCAGCACGGACCTCACAGCGCACGTGAGGAGTGGTCGGAGGTGCCCGTGTGAAGGATGTGCCATTGTTGTGCACATCTCCCGGTGGACCCTCCGCTGTGAGAAGGTCGGTGTGGTGCGTTGTCTCAGAGCGCTCGGCAGGCCTACCGTGGCAGGTCGGCACGGGGCCCGCTGGCGGGAGGTGCGCCCCGCGGCGCCGCGGTGCACGGCAGCACGAGGGGCACCACCTCAGCGGGGACCGGCCCGAGGACGAGCAGCGAGAGCAGGAGAACCGTGAGCGCACCGCAGAACTACCTGGCGGTCATCAAGGTCGTCGGAGTCGGCGGTGGCGGCGTCAACGCCGTCAACCGGATGATCGACGTCGGCCTCAAGGGCGTGGAGTTCATCGCCGTCAACACCGACGCGCAGGCGCTGCTGATGAGCGACGCCGACGTCAAGCTCGACGTCGGCCGCGAGCTGACGCGCGGCCTCGGTGCCGGCGCCGACCCGGAGGTGGGCCGCAAGGCCGCCGAGGACCACGCCGACGAGATCGAGGAGGTCCTGCGCGGGGCCGACATGGTCTTCGTCACCGCCGGCGAGGGCGGCGGCACCGGCACCGGCGGCGCGCCCGTCGTCGCCCGCATCGCCCGCAGCCTCGGCGCCCTGACGATCGGCGTCGTGACCCGCCCGTTCACCTTCGAGGGCCGCCGCCGCGCGACCTCCGCCGAGGCCGGCATCGCCGAGCTCCGCGAGCAGGTCGACACCCTGATCATCATCCCGAACGACCGGCTGCTCTCGATCAGCGACCGCGGCATCAGCGTGCTCGACGCGTTCAAGAGCGCCGACCAGGTGCTCCTCCAGGGCGTCCAGGGCATCACCGACCTGATCACCACGCCCGGCCTGATCAACCTCGACTTCGCCGATGTGAAGTCCGTGATGTCCAACGCCGGCAGCGCCCTGATGGGCATCGGCTCGGCGCGCGGGGAGGACAGAGCCGTGCAGGCCGCCGAGCTGGCGATCTCCTCACCGCTCCTCGAGGCCAGCATCGACGGCGCGCACGGGGTGCTGATCTCCGTGCAGGGCGGCGCCGACCTCGGCCTGTTCGAGATCAACGAGGCGGCGCGGATGGTGCAGGAGGCCGCGCACCCCGAGGCCAACATCATCTTCGGCGCCGTGATCGACGACGCCCTCGGCGACGACGTGCGCGTCACCGTCATCGCCGCCGGCTTCGACGGCGGCACCCCGCAGACCCGCTCCGACCGGCGCGGCGCCCTCGCGCCGCCCAGCACGAGCACCGGGAGCGGCCCGGGCGCCGGTCCCCGCAGCTACAGCAGCACGAGCACCAGCGGCCAGCAGGCCGTGCCGCCCC
>CADCUY010000277.1 GCA_902806005.1 uncultured Quadrisphaera sp.
GGGCCTCCGCAGCGGCGTCCAGCCCCGCCCTGATGCCGCCGCCGAACCCGCCGGGACCGCCGTGACGGTCGTGACCGGGGCCGCCGCGCAGCGCCGCCGACTCCCCGAGGGTGGTCGCCACCTCGTCGGCCTGCTCCGCGGTGAGGCTCCCGTCGCCGACCAGCCCGGCCAGCGCGTCGCGCACCGCCTGCACCCGGTCGGCCGCGCCGTCCGTCGTCCCGTCAGTGCTGCCGGCGGCGCTGGCCACCGGGGCGACGACGAGCGCCGCCCCCAGGCCGCCGAGCCCCACGACGCCGGCGAGGCCGGCCGCGGCGAGCGTCCTCGAGATCCTCATGACTGGTCCCTCCTCCGGGCCCGAGCGGTCCTCGGGCTCCCTCCGCAGGGTCGGGCGCCGACCTGGCAGCGGGCTGGGACCGGGCTGCGCCGCGGCCGTGAGGGCCCCGCCCCGGGTCAGTGGAGGGTGTAGCCGCCGTCGGTGACCACCACGGAGCCGGTCGAGAACGACGACGCCCCGGTGGCGAGGTAGACCACGCTCGCGGCCACCTCCTCGGGCGTCGCGTAGCGCCGCATCGGCGCGTCCTCGATCCAGTGCCGCTGGAAGCGCGGCTCGTCCACAGGGGCCATCTCCGTCTTGACGTAGCCGGGCGCGAGCGCGTTGACCCGGATGCCGAGCGGCGCCCACTCCGCGGCCAGCGACTTCGTCAGCTGGTGCACCGCCGCCTTCGAGGCGTTGTAGACCGGCTGCCACTGGGGCCGGTTGACGATGACCGCCGAGATCGACCCGATGTTGACGATGCTGCCGCCGCCGTGGTCGGCCATCCACCGGGCCGCCACCTGGCTGGGCAGCCACACGCCGCGCACGTTCGTGCCGAGCACGGCGTCGAACTCCTCGTCGGTGACCTCGAGGGCCGGCCGGTGGATGCACGCGCCCGCGTTGTTGACCAGGACGTCGACCCCGCCCAGCTCCTCGACCACCCGGGCGACGCCGGCCTCGACCTCGGCCCGCGAGGTCACGTCCATCCGCAGGCCGACGGCGCGCCGGCCGGTGGACGCCGCCACCTCGGCGGCCGCGGCCACGCAGCTGGCCTCGTCGCGCGCCGCGACGGCGACGTCGGCCCCGGCCTCGGCGAGGGCCTGGACGAAGGCCCGGCCCAGGCCGCGGTACCCGCCGGTGACCAGGGCCACCCGGCCGTCGAGCCGGAACCGGTCGAGCACTCCCGCAGACGTCGTCATCCGCTCGCCCCTCCTCGTGCCCGCGCGGGCCGTCGGTCGGCGGGCCGGCTCGCCGACGCCCGGGCACCGGCGGCGGTCGCGGTCGTCGCCGACCTCCGGCGGTGTCGCGGGACCGTCGGACTCGGGCCCCGAGGGCTCATGCTGCCCCGGGTGTCAAGGGCACCCACCCCGGGGCGTGCCGGCGGGGCCGCCCTCCACCGCCGCCGCGCCCGGGGCGGGGATCTCGCCCGACCCGCGGCGCACCAGGCGCGTGGGGACGACCGTGCGCCGCGGAGGCCCGCCGTGCCCGCCGATGCGCTCGAACAGGCACGCGGCGGCGCGGGTGCCCACCTCCGTCACGTCCTGCGCCACCACGGTCACCGCCGGGGAGAGCAGGTCGGCGAGGGGGAAGTCGTCGAAGCCGATCAGCGCCACCCGGTGCCGGGCGCCGGCCGCGGCCAGCGCCCGCACCGCGCCCATGCTCAGGACGTTCTGGGCCGCCAGCACCGCCGTGGGGGGCGTCGGGCCGGCGAGCATCACCGCGACCGCCGCCCTGGCCTCCACCTCCCCGCTGACGCTCGGGTGCTCGAGGGCGGGCAGCGGCGCCACCCCGGCCGCGGCCAGCGCCGCGCGGTAGCCCTCGTGGCGCAGCTGGGCGGTCGTGAGGCCGGCGTGGTCACCGAGGTAGGCGATGCGCCGGTGGCCGAGGGCGAGGAACTGCTCCACGGCTGCCCGCGCGCCGTCGAGGTTGTCGACCACGACCGCGTCGGCGGTGCTGCCCGCCGGCGCCTGGTCGACCAGGACGGCGTGCAGCCCCTGCGCCATCTCCCGCTCGAGGTGCTCCAGGGCGGCGCCCACCGGGGCGATCAGCAGCCCGTCCACCCGGCGGGCCACCATCATCTCGACGGCCTCGCGCTGGCGCTGGGGGTCGCCCTCGAGGCTGGCGGCGACGACCGAGACCCCCAGCGGCCGCCCCGCGTCCTCGACGGCGCGCAGCACCTGGGCCGAGTAGGGGTTGCCGAGGTCCTGCAGGAGGAGCCCCACGGTGGCGGTGCGCTGGTCGCTGCGCCGGAGGTCGCTGGCCCCCCGGTGCGGCCGGTACCCGAGCTCCCGGGCCGCGGCCAGCACCTGGTCGCTGGTGGCGGCGGAGACCCCGCGCTCGCCGTTCAGGGCGCGGCTGACCGTCTTCCAGCCGACCCCCGCGCGCGCGGCGACGTCCTTGATGGTCGGGCGGCCCGTGGCGGGCCCGTGCGGCGCCGCCGGTGCGTCACCGGTCCCCGGCGAGAGGCGCGGTGCCATGCGCTTGACCGTAGGGGACGGCGGCCCTATACATGAGCGACAACGTTGTCGCAGCGGGTGATGGAGCCCGCGGATGGAGCCGATCGAGGGTGCTCACCACTCACCGCCGCCGCACTGCCGCCGCCTCCCTCGTCGTGGCGGGGGGCCTCGCGCTCACCGGCTGCGGGGGGTCGAGCACCGGCTCCTCGGGGTCCGGGGGCGGTGACGGCGAGCAGCCCGCCGTCACGCTCATCACCAAGACCTCGACGAACCCCTTCTTCGTCGCCATGGAGGAGGGCGCGAAGGAGGCCGCCGAGCAGAACGGCATCACGCTCGACACCGCGGCCGGCCGCGAGGACGGCGACGAGGCCACCCAGATCGCCGCTGTCGAGAACGCGGTCTCGCAGGGCCAGGACGGCATCCTCATCGTCCCCAACGGGCCCGGCGTCAACACCGCGATCGAGGCGGCGCGCGAGGCGGGCCTCTACGTCATCGCCCTCGACACCCCGCCCGACCCCGCCGAGACCGTCGACATCACCTTCGCCACCGACAACTTCGAGGCGGGCGAGCTGATCGGGCAGTGGGCAGCGGCCCAGCTCGGGGGCGAGAAGGCCACCATCGCGCTGCTCGACCTGTTCAACGACAAGGTGGTCTCGGTCGACTACAACCGCGACCAGGGCTTCCTGACCGGCATGGGCATCGACGTCGCCGACCCGATGAGGAACGGCGACGAGGCCCCCACCGGGCAGTACAGCGGCGGCGAGTACGAGATCGTCTGCAACGAGCCCACCACCGGCGCCGAGGACGGCGGGCGCACCGCGATGGAGAACTGCCTGTCGCAGAACCCCGACATCAACGTCGTCTACACGATCAACGAGCCGGCGGCGCTGGGCGCCGACGCGGCGCTGAAGGCCGCGGGCACCGAGGCGCTCATCGTCTCGGTCGACGGCGGCTGCGCCGGGGTGGAGGCGGTCGCGAGCGGCGTCATCGGGGCCACCGCCCAGCAGTACCCGCTGGAGATGGCGAAGCTGGGCGTCGAGGCCATCGCGCAGTTCGCCGAGGACGGCACCACCCCCGACACCTCGCCGGGGCTCGACTTCTTCAACACCGGCGTCGCGCTGGTCACCGACACCCCCGCCGAGGGCGTCGAGTCCATCACCACCGACGAGGGCTCCGAGATCTGCTGGGGCTGAGGCCGGACGCCGACGGAGGCTCCCCATGACCACCACCACCGCACCGTCCGCGCCGAGCAGCGCCGCCGAGGAGTTCGAGCAGCGCCGCCGGTCGCCGCTGCAGCGCCTGCAGCTGGTGCTGCACCGCCGTCCCGAGCTGAGCCCGGCCGCCGTCCTGCTGGTCGCGGTGATCATCTTCGGGCTGATCAACGAGCGCTTCTGGCAGCCGGCGAACCTCTCCCTGGTGCTCCAGCAGGTGGCCGTCGTGGCCGCGCTGGCGGTCGGCCAGACGCTGATCATCCTCACGGCCGGCATCGACCTCTCCGTCGGCGCGGTGATGATCCTGGCGACGGTGGTGATCGGCTACCTCGTCAGCGCCCGCGGGGCCCCGGGATGGCTGGCGCTGCTCGTCGGCATCGTCGTGGGGACCGGGGCGGGGCTGCTCAACGGCTTCCTGGTCACCCGCATCCGGCTGCCCCCGTTCATCGTCACCCTCGGCACGCTGAACATCCTCACCGCGATCGCCCTGC
Organism: uncultured Quadrisphaera sp.; assembly: GCA_902806005.1. Lineage (GTDB taxonomy): Bacteria > Actinomycetota > Actinomycetes > Actinomycetales > Quadrisphaeraceae > CADCUY01. Next base: position 4,193 of record CADCUY010000277.1, read on the forward strand.
TCGTCAGCGGCGGGATCAGCGTGCCGGGCAGCGAGCTCGGCGGGCTCCTCACCTTCACGGGCACGAGCTTCCCGGTGGGGCCGTTCCGGGTGACCACCGGCGTCCTGGTCGTGCTCGCCCTGTACGCCGTGGTCGGCTTCGCGCTGCGGCAGACGGCGTGGGGGCGCCACGTCTACGCCGTCGGGGACGACGCGGAGGCCTCCCGCCTGGCCGGCATCAGCGTCAACCGCGTGCTGCTCAGCGTGTACACGATCGCCGGCCTGATCTTCGGGCTCACCGCGTGGGTGCTGATCGGCCGGGCCGGCTCGGCCAGCCCGAACGCCGGCGTCGAGGCCAACCTGGACAGCATCACCGCCGTGGTGATCGGCGGGACCTCGCTGTTCGGCGGCCGCGGCAGCCTGCTGGGCACCCTGCTGGGCGCCATCACGGTCGGCGTGTTCCGCAACGGCCTCGCCCTCGCCGGCGTGGACGTGCTGTACCAGACGCTGGTCGTCGGCGTCCTCGTCATCGCGGCCGTCGCGGTCGACCAGTGGATCCGGAGGGTCAAGGCGTGAGCGCCCCCGTCGGCGCGACCGCGCCCGCCGGGCAGGTCGACCGCGGTGCTCCCGTGCTCCGCGCGGAGGGCCTGGTCAAGACCTACGGGCGGGTCGTCGGCCTCGACGGCGTCGACCTGGAGGTGCACCCGGGCGAGGTGCTGGCGATCATCGGCGACAACGGGGCCGGCAAGTCGACCTTGATCAAGTGCCTCACCGGCGCGGTGGTGCCCGACCGCGGGCAGCTCTACCTGGACGAGCGCCCGATCACCTTCAAGCGGCCGCAGGACGCCCGGGACGCCGGCATCGAGACCGTCTACCAGACCCTCGCCGTCGCCCCGGCCCTGGACATCGCCAGCAACATCTTCCTCGGCCGCGAGCAGCGGCGGAAGGGCGTGCTGGGGTCGGTGTTCCGGATGCTCGACACCGCGGGCATGCGCGCCTCGGCCGAGGAGAAGGTCAGGGCGCTCGGCATCCAGACCATCCAGAACATGACCCAGACCGTCGAGACCCTCTCCGGGGGCCAGCGCCAGGCGGTGGCGGTGGCGCGGGCGGCGGCCTTCGGCAGCAAGGTCGTGGTGCTCGACGAGCCGACCGCGGCGCTGGGCGTGAAGGAGTCGGGGCAGGTGCTCCGCACCATCCAGGAGCTGCGCGCCTCGGGCCTGCCGGTGATCCTGATCAGCCACAACATGCCGCACGTGTTCGAGGTGGCCGACCGCATCCACGTGCAGCGCCTGGGCCGCCGCGCCGCGGTGATCACGCCGCAGACGCACTCGATGACCGAGGCCGTGGCGATCATGACGGGGGCCTCGCCGGGGCGCTGAGGGCCCGCACCCGGCGGCCCTTGCGCGGCGGGGGCCGGGGGTGCTGTGCTCGGTCGGTGGTGACCACCGGCACGGGCGTCGACCCCTCCGTCCCCCCCAGCGGCACGGGCTGCGCCTCCTGCGACGAGGCGCAGCCGCAGGGCTGGTGGTTCCACCTGCGGCGCTGCGCCCAGTGCGGCCGGGTCGGGTGCTGCGACTCCTCGCCCGGCCAGCACGCCTCCGGGCACGCGGAGGCCAGCGGGCACCCGGTGATGCGCAGCTTCGAGCCGGGCGAGGACTGGTTCTACGACGTCCGCGACGGCTCGACGGCGGGCGCCGGGCCCGCGCTGGCCCCGCCTGAGCACCGGCCGGCGTCGCAGCCGGCTCCCGGGCCCGCCGGACGGGTGCCGGCCGACTGGGTGGCGCGGCTGAACCGCTGACGCCGGGCCCTCCCCGCGGCCGGGGCGGGGCTCAGGTGCCCGCGAGGTAGCGGTGCACCAGCGTCACGGCCATCGCGCCCTCGCCGACGGCGGAGGCCACCCGCTTCAGCGAGCCCGAGCGCACGTCGCCCGCCACGAACACCCCGGGCACGCTGGACTCGAGGAAGTAGGGCTCGCGCTCCAGCGGCCAGCCCGCGGGCAGGGCCCCCCCGGCGTCGCGCAGCGCGGGCCCCGTGAGCAGGAAGCCCCGCGCGTCGCGCGCGAACCGCTCGTCGAGCCACCCCGTCGGCGGCGTGGCCCCGATGAAGACGAACAGCCGCGACGCGGCCACGGTGCGCTCCACGCGGGTCCGCGCGTCGCACAGCACCAGCCGCTCCACCCGCTCCCCGCCCTCGACGGCGAGCACCTCGGTGCTGGTCAGCACCTCGATGACGTCGGACGCCTCGATCCGCGACACGAGGTACTCCGACATGCTCCGGCGCAGGTCGGGCCCGCGCGCCACCACGGTCACGGCGCGGGCGTACCGGGCGAAGTCCAGGGCCGCCTGCCCCGCGCTGTTCGCCGCCCCGACGACGTAGACGTGCTCGCCCGCGGTGCCCACCGCCTCGTAGGCGGCCGCCCCGTAGTACACGCCGCGCCCGGTGAAGTCGTCGGCCCCGTGCGCCGGCAGCCGCGTCCAGGAGACGCCGGTGGCCAGCACCACCGCGTGGGCGGTGACCTCCGTGCCGTCGGCGAAGGAGACCGCGCGCCCGTCGCCGTGGGGGGCGACCGCGGTCACCTCCGCGGCGGAGAGCACCTCGACGTCGAAGCCCACGGCCTGGTCGCGGGCCCGCTGCGCCAGCTCCGAGCCGGAGACGCCGCCCGGGAAGCCGAGGTAGTTCTCGATCCGGCTGCTCTGCCCGGCCTGCCCCCCGGTGGCCGTGCGCTCGACGAGCAGGGTGCGCAGCCCCTCGGACGAGGCGTACACGGCGGCGCCCAGGCCCGCCGGGCCGCCGCCGACCACGACGACGTCGTAGAACGGCGAGCCGGCGGTGGTCGAGAGCCCGCACCGCGCCGCGACCTCGCGCAGCTCGGGGCGGGCGAGCACCGCGCCGTCCGGCATCAGCACGGCGGGCAGCTGCTCCTCGGCCAGGCCCGCGGCGGCCAGCACCGGCTCGGCGGCCTCGCCGGTCAGGTGCCGGTAGGGCACCTGGTTGCGGGCCAGGAACTCCTTGAGGAGCTGGGTCTGCGCCGACCACTGGTGGCCGAGCAGGGTGATCCCGTCGAAGGGCGGGCGGGCCGCGCGCGTCCACGCCTCGAGCAGCTCCTCCAGCACCGGGTAGAGCCGCTCCTCGGGCGGGTCCCACGGCTTGAGCAGGTACCGGTCGAGGTCGACGTCGTTGATGGCGCGGATCGCCGCGTCGGTGTCGGCGTACGCGGTGAGCAGCACCCGCCGGGCGGTGGGCGCCAGGTCCATGGCCCTCTCGAGGAACGCGACGCCGTCCATCTCGGGCATCCGGTAGTCGGCCAGCAGGATCGCGATCGCCTCGCCGCGCAGGGTGAGCTCGCGCAGCGCCTCCAGGGCGGTGGCGCCGGACTCGGCGCGCACCACCCGGCACCGGCTGCCGAAGCGGCGCCGCAGGTCGCGGGCGATGGCCCGCGACACCGCGGGGTCGTCGTCCACCGTCATCAGCACGGGTCGCCCGGCCACGGGGCCTCCGCTCGGGGTCGCAGGGGTGGGTCGGCGGTCGTCCCGCCGGATCGTACGGCGCCTAGGCTGGGCGGTGATCCCCGGAGGTGACCATGGTCCCCACCCACGACAGCGGGCCCGACGTCGGCACGAGCGCCAGCACCGCCGTCAGCCCCGAGCTGCTGCGCGGGCTGTTCCTGTTCGAGGCGCTCACCGACGAGCAGCTCTCGTGGCTGGCCGAGCGCAGCGAGGTGCGGGCCTTCGACGCCGGAGCGCCGGTCTACCGCGAGGGCGAGCCCGCCGACGCGGTCTGGGTGCTCGTGGACGGCGAGGTGCAGCTGCTCCGCGCGACCGCCGGCGAGGAGGTGGTGATCACCCAGACCAGCCACACCGGGGCCTACGCGGGGGCGATCCGCGCCTACGTCAACCAGCCGTCGCCGGCGTACGAGACGTCGATGCTCTGCGTGCGGGCGAGCCGCTTCATGCGCCTGCCCGCCACCGCCTTCGCGACCTTCATGCGCGAGCGGCTGCCGATGGCGGTGCACCTGCTCGACGGGCTGTACATCGGCGTCCGCAACTCCGAGGCCACCATGCGCCAGCGCGAGCACCTGGCGCAGCTGGGCTCGCTGTCGGCGAACCTGGCCCACGAGCTGAACAACCCGGCCGCGGCGGCGGTGCGGGCCACCGCGCAGCTGCGCGAGCGGGTGGCCGGGATGCGGCACAAGCTCGGCATGATCGCCCAGGGCGGCATCGACCCCGCGGCGATCCACCGGCTGGTGGCGGTGCAGGAGGAGGTGATCGAGCAGGCCGCGAAGGCCCGGGAGCCGCTGGGCGTCCTGGCCGAGAGCGACCTCGAGGACGAGATCGCCGACCGCTTGGAGGGCCTCGACGTGGCCGGCGCCCTGGAGCTGGCCCCGGTGCTGGCCGCCGCCGGGGTCGACGTGGAGCGCCTCGACGAGATCGCCCGGCAGGTGGGCGAGGCGCAGCGCGACGGGGCGTTCCGGTGGTTGGCCTACGCGCTGGAGACCGAGGCCTTGATGGACGAGATCGAGGACGCCTCCACCCGCATCTCGACGCTGGTGGGCGCGGTCAAGCAGTACTCGCACATGGACCAGGCCACGCACACGGAGGTCGACCTGCACCCCGGCCTCGACAGCACCGTGGTGATGCTGGGCCACAAGCTGAGCGGGATCGCGGTGCACCGCGAGTACGACCGGAGCCTGCCGGCGGTGCCGGCGTACGCGGCCGAGCTCAACCAGGTGTGGACCAACCTCATCGACAACGCGGCCGACGCCATGGCGGGGCACGGCACGATCACGCTGCGGACCCGCCGGGACGGCGACGACGTGCTCGTCGAGGTCGCCGACGAGGGCCCCGGCGTGCCGGAGGAGGTGCGCGAGCGGCTGTTCGAGCCCTTCGTGAGCACCAAGGGCCCCGGGCTGGGCAGCGGCCTCGGGCTGGACAACGCCCGCCGCATCGTCGAGCGCCGCCACTCCGGCTCGCTGACCTACACCACCTCGGAGCGCGGGTCGGTGTTCACCGCCCGGCTGCCCCTTCGGGCGCCGGCTCAGCCGGTGGCGACGCCGAACGCGAGCCCCAGCAGGTAGGTGACGGCGGCCGCCCCGGCTCCGACGGCGAGCTGGCGCAGCGCCCGCAGCAGCGGGGGCCCGCCGGAGAGCAGGCCCACGACGGCGCCGGTGGCCAGCAGCGCCAGGCCGACGGCGGCGCAGGCCAGCGCCAGCGCCGCCGTGCCGCCCAGGCCGAGCAGGAACGGGACGACGGGCACGAGGGCCCCGACGGCGAAGAAGGCGAAGCTCGAGACCGCCGCGCCCACGCCGCTGCCGACGACCCCGCTGCCGATCTCGGCGCCGCCCTGACCGCTGCCGGCCTGACCGCTGCCCGGGAGCTCGGAGACGGGCACCGCACCGGGTGCGCCGGCCGCGGGCGCTCGCCCGGCCGCCCGCGCGAAGTGCGCGTCGGCCCGCTGCTGCGCCTGGTCGGCGGCCATGCCCCTGGCCCGGTAGACCAGGGCGAGCTCGTTGGCGTCGACGTCGAGGTGCGGCACCACCGAGGAGGCCACCGAGACGGGGGTCGCGGCGTCGAGCAGCTCGCGCTGGGAGCGCACCGAGACGTACTCGCCCGCGCCCATCGACAGCGCCCCCGCGAGCAGGCCGACCAGCCCGGTCAGCAGCACCACCCGGGGCGGCGCGCCGCCGCCGCTGACCCCGAGCACCAGGGCCAGGTTGCTGACCAGCCCGTCGTTGGCGCCGAAGACCGCGGCCCGGAAGGTGCCGGAGACGCGGGCGCGGCCGCGGGCGGCGAGCCCGCGCACGATCTCCTCGTGCACCCGCTCGTCGGCGGCCATCGCGGCGGTCGCGTCGTCGTCCAGGGCGTACGGCGAGCGGCCCTCGGCCCGCTGGGCCATGGCCAGGACGAAGACCGAGCCGAAGCGGCGGGCCAGCAGGGCCAGCACCCGGCTGCGCAGGCTGGGCCGCCCGGGCCGGCGGTCGGTGGCCACCTGGGCGAGCAGCGCCTCCCAGTGCGCGATGTGGCGGGTCTCGGCGGCGGCGAGGGCCAGCAGGATCTCGCGCTCCTCGCCCGCGCGGCGCGCGGCCAGCTCGCGGTAGACGGCGGCCTCGAGGCGCTCGTCGGCGAGGCGCCGCCGCCAGCGGCGCACCGCCGCGGGGCCCGGCACGGGGGTGCCGGGGGCGGTGCCCTGGGTGGGACGGCCCTCGGTGGAACGGCCCTGAGGGGGACGGCCCTGGGGGGGCGGGCGGCCGGGAGCGGCGGCGGTCACGCGGTCACCTCGGCGGGGATGGCGGGCGGAGGCCCGCGAGGTCGGCGTGCGGCGGGCGCAGCCAGGGTGCCACGGCCGGCGGCCCGCGGGGCGCTGCCGGTCCGCCGGGTGCGCCGTCGGAGTGATCACGGCAGGGTCGGAGCAGGCCGGGGAGGCTCCCCGGCCGATGAGGAGGACACCATGGCGCTGCTGACCGTCGGGCGGGAGAACTCCGCGGACGTGGAGCTGTACTACGAGGACCACGGCGCCGGGTCGCCGGTGGTGCTGATCCACGGGTGGCCGCTCAGCGGCCGGTCGTGGGAGAAGCAGGTGCCCGTGCTCGTCGAGGCCGGGCACCGCGTGGTCACCTACGACCGCCGGGGGTTCGGCAAGAGCTCGCAGCCGTTCTCGGGCTACGACTACGACACCTTCGCCGCCGACCTCGACGCGCTGCTGACCGCGCTCGACCTCACCGACGTCGCCCTGGTCGGCTTCTCGATGGGCGGCGGGGAGGTGGTGCGCTACCTGAGCCGGTACGGCTCGGCGCGCGTCTCGCGGGCGGTGCTGGCCGCGGCCGTGCCCCCGTACCTGTACAAGAGCGACGACAACCCGGACGGCGGGGTCGACGACGCGGCCGCCGCGGGCTTCGCCGAGGGGATCACCGGCGACCGGGTCGCCTTCCTCGACGGGTTCCTCAAGACCTTCTTCAGCACCGGCAAGAGCCTGCTCGGCTCCGGCACCCTGGTCAGCGACGAGCTCCGCGCGTACCACCTCGCCATCGCCTCCGGGGCCTCGCCGAAGGGCACCCTGGACTGCACGGTGGCCTTCGCGAAGACCGACTTCCGCGCCGACGTCGCGGGGGTCACCGTGCCGACCCTGGTCATCCACGGCGACTCCGACCAGATCGTGCCCTTCGAGGTCAGCGGGAAGCGGAGCCACGAGATGATCGCCGGCAGCCAGCTGGTGGTCGTCGAGGGCGGCCCCCACGGGTTCAACGCCACCCACGCCGACCAGTTCAACGCGGCGCTGCTGGCGTTCCTGGGCCACTGAGCCGCACGTCGGCCTCGTGGTGCACGAGGTCGTGGAGGACGTAGCGCGCGAGCGAGGCGACCGTGAACACCGACCCGCCGGCGCGCCGGCCCGGGCGCTCCCACGCCGCGCCCGGGTCGCCGTGCCGGCCGTCCGCCACCTGCTGGAGCAGGGCGCCGACCACGACGGCGCCCTGCTCGACGGCGTCGGCGACGGCCTCGGGGGCCAGCTCCAGGTAGCGGCCCTCGACGGCGGTGGCGTCCTGGTCCCAGTCGGCGAACAGCGGGTCGTCCTCGGCGAGCAGCGCGGTGAGGCGGGTGCGCGCCAGCACCAGCACGTCGCGCACGTGCGCCCCGTACTCCAGCGGCGCCCACGTCGCCGGGGCCGGGCGCACCGCGGCGTCGGGCGCGGCCAGCCGGCCGCGCCAGGTGCCGGCGGTGGCCCGCAGCCGGTCGGCCAGCTCGTCGACGGGCACGGTGCCGGCGGCCAGGCCGCAGGCCGGGCACGGGCGGGCCAGGACCCACGTCCAGTCCTTCGTGTCGGGCGTGATCGCTGCGGGGGAGTCCACGCGCCGATGCTCCCGCACCGGCGGGTGCGCGCTCCCGCGCGGTGCCGCAGACTCGCCCGATGAGCGAGAGCACCCTGAGGACCATCGGCGTCACGGCCCTGCGCGTCGGCCTGGGTGCCACCCTGATCACCCACGGGGTGCAGAAGCTGTTCGGCTTGCTGGGCGGCTACGGCCCGGACGGCACCGGGCAGTTCTTCGAGTCGATCGGCTTCACGCCCGGTCGCCCGAGCGCGATCGCCGCGGGTGCCGCGGAGGCCGGCGGGGGCGCGCTGCTCGTCCTGGGGCTCGCCACCCCCGCCGCGGGCGCCGCGGTGGCCGGCAACATGGCGGTGGCGTCCAGCGTCCACACGCAGAACGGGTGGTTCAGCAGCGAGGGCGGCATGGAGTACCCCGTCGTCCTGTCCCTGCTCGGCGCCTCGTTCGCGGCGACCGGTGCGGGCCCGCTGTCGCTGGACGCCGCGCTGGGAGGCCGGCTCGACCGGCCCTGGATGCGGCTCGTCGGCCTCGCCGCGGTGCCGCCGGTGGTGGCCGTGGTGCTGGCGCGCCGGCGGGCCGCGCTGGCCGCGGCGTCCACGCAGGAGGCCGACGTCCCGAGCGGCCCGGCGGGCACCGACACGGGCGCCGGCACCGACGCCGGCGCCTGACCACCGGCGCCTGACGGCCGGCGCCGCTGAGCTGCCGGTCAGGCCGCCGCGGCGCGGCGCAGCACCTCCGCGTAGGCGGCCAGGTAGCCGTCGGCCATGTGCGCGGGGGTGAACCGCTCGGCCCACGCCCTCCGGCAGGCGGCGCGGTCGAGCTGGTCGAGCTTGGAGACGTAGGCGGGCAGCTCGCTCTCGTGGTCGGCGAGGAAGCCCGTGACGCCGTGCTCGACGAGCTCGGGCAGCGCCCCGCGGGCCATCCCGATCACGGGCGTGCCCGCGGCGAGGGCCTCGACGACCACGGTGGCCCCCGGCTCCTCCCAGCGCACCGGCATCAGCAGCGCGGAGGCGCCGGCCAGCAGGGCCGCCTTGTCCGCACCCCCGACCACCCCCACCCAGCGGCGGGCCCCGCCGTCGAGCAGGGGGGCCACCACGTCGCGCCAGTAGGCGACGTCGGCGTGGGTGGCGGTGCCGTCGGCCAGCGCCGCCTCCAGGGCCGCGGGAGTGGTGTAGGGCCCGACCGGGCCGGCGAGGACGAGCGGCCTGTCGGCGTCGAGGCAGGCCAGCGCCGCGGCGTCCTGGCCCTTGGTGGGGTGGACGCGGCCGAGCACCACCACCGGCGCGCCGGGCGGCGGGTCGGGCAGCTCCGGCGCCGGCGGGGTGGCCAGGTGCACGGCGCCCACGCTGAGCCGCCGCACCCGCTCGGGCATGCAGCGCTCGTGGTTGGCCGACACCGCGTTGACGAAGACCCGGCCCCGCCCGTCGAAGCCGTCGTAGAAGCCGGCCTGGCGGGAGGGGTCCCAGTGCAGGGTGTGCAGCACGGGCGGCCCGCCGTCGACCTGCGCCAGCAGCGAGGGCCCGACCACCTCGGTGTGGGTGTGCACCAGCTCGACCTCGGGGTGGGCGCGCAGGTAGCCGGCCACCTGCTGCACGTGGTCGTGCACCCGCCCCACGACCTCGGTGTAGGGGCGCCCGAGCAGGCCGAACGCCGGCTCGCCGGTGACCAGCAGCTCCTCGCAGGCCTGGGTGCTGCCCTCGCTGGCCGCCACGACCACGCGCACGCCGCGGGCCTGCAGCTCCGTGACCAGGGTCGAGACCACGTTCTCGAGGCCGCCGTAGGCGGGCGGGGGCACGGGCAGCCAGGGGCCGGCGTCCATGAGCACGACACGGGGGGTGGCGGTCACGGGCTCGCTCCTGGTGTCGACGGTGATCAGGTCCGGGCGAGTGTGCACCACCGCGCGCCCCCTGGCGCGCTGTGGCAGCGTGCGCGCGCATGAGCGCGCTGAGGATCGCCCTGGTCGGAGCGGGTGGCGTGGCGCAGCGCCACGCGCGGGTTCTGGCCGGCTTCGACGACGTCGAGCTGGTGGCGGTCGCCGACGTCGACCCGGCTCGCGCCGCGGAGGTGGCCGGCGCCGTGGGGGCCGCGGCGCTGGGGTCGGTCGACGAGGTGCTCGAGCGCGCCCGCCCGGACGCCGTGTACGTGTGCGTGCCGCCCTTCGCCCACGGGGCCATCGAGGGCGCGGTGCTCGCCGCCGGCCTGCCGATGTTCGTGGAGAAGCCCCTGGCCGCCGACCTGCCCACCGCCGAGCGCCTCGCGGCGGCGGTCGCGGACGCGGGCGTGATCACCGCGACGGGCTACCACTGGCGCCACCTCGACACCCTGGCGCACCTGCGCGAGCAGGTGGGCGAGGGATCCGCCTCGCCCGCGGTCGCCGCCGCCGGGCACTGGGTGGGCAAGGTCGCCCCCGTGGGCTGGTGGGCGCAGCGCTCCGGCTCCGGGGGGCAGGTCGTCGAGCAGGCCACCCACGTCGTCGACGCCCTGCGGGTGCTGATGGGCGAGGTGGTCTCCGTGCAGGCGCTGGCGGCGCGGGCGGGGGTGGCCGGGCCCGCCGACGACGACGGGGTCATCGACGACGCGGTCGTGGCCCTGCTCCGCTTCGCCTCGGGCGCGGTGGCCACCCTGGAGGTCAGCTGCGTGGCCGACCGGCTGGTGCGCGCGGGCGTCTCGGTCTCGGCAGCCGGGGCGGCGTGGGTGCTCGAGGAGGACCGGCTCACCCGGGTGGCCGGCGGCGACGCCGAGGTGCGCGTGCCGGCCGTGGACGCCCGGGTGGCCGTGGACCGCGCGTTCGTCGACGCCGTGCGCGCGGGCGACCCCTCGCTGGTGGCGGTCGACGTGGCCGAGGCGCTGCGCACCCACCGCGTGGCCTGCGCGGTGGTGGAGGCCGCGGCGACCGGGCGGGTGGTGGCGCTGGGCGGCGCCGACGGGCCTGGTGCTGCGGTCGGCGTCGGTGGCACGGTCGACGTCGTCCTCACCCGCCCCGCGGGCGGGGCGCTCGCGCCGGCGGCGCGATGAGCGACCCCCACGGCGCCCGGGAGGTGCCGGCGCTCGTCGTCGAGGGCCCCGGCCGCGCCGTCGTGCGCCCGGTGCCCGACCCTGCGCTGGCCGAGGGCGGGTTCCGGGTGCGCACCCTGGCCAGCGGGGTCTCGATGGGCACCGAGCTCACCTGGTTCCGCGGCACGAACCCCGCCCTCCACAGCTCCTTCGACCCCGCGCTGGCCCTCTTCGCCCCCGGGGAGCCCGCGCAGGGCTACCCCGTGGAGCGCTTCGGGTACATGCAGGTCGGCCGCGTCGAGGCCAGCCGCAGCCCCGCGGTGCCCGAGGGCGCCCGGGTGGCGATGACCTACGGGCACCGCCTCGGGCACACCTCGCCCGGCACCGAGCGGGCGGTGCTCCTGCCCGAGGCCCTGCCCGACCGGCTGGGGACCCTGGTCGCCCACCTCGGGCCGATCTGCGCCAACGGCCTGCTGCACGCGGCGCACGACGCGGTGGGCACCGACGTCCGCGAGCTCGGCGACGGCGTCCGCGGGCGCTGCGTCGTCGTCGTCGGCGGGGGGCTGATCGGCCTGGTCACGGGGCTGTTCGCCCGTGCTCGCGGGGCCGCCGAGGTGCTCGTGCTCGACCCGACGCCGGCCCGGCTCGACGCGGCGCGGGCCCTGGGCCTGAGCGCGCTGAGCACCGACGAGGTGCCCGGCGTCGAGACGGCGGCGCTGGTCAAGCAGCGGTTCGCGCACGCCGTCGGCGACCGCGGCGCCGACGTGGTCCTGCAGTGCCGCGGCCAGGCCAGCGCGCTGGCGCTCGCCCTGGCGTGCCTGCGCCCGCAGGGCACCGTGGTCGACCTCGCCTTCTACGACGGCGGCGCCGACGAGGTGCGCCTGGGGGAGGAGTTCCACCACAACGGGCTCGGCATCCGGTCGGCGCAGATCGGGCGGGTGCCGCGCGGCCTGGCCCACGCCTGGGACCGGGAGCGCCTCTCGCGCGAGACCCTCGACCTGCTGGCCGACCACGGCGGCGCGGTCGGCGAGCGGGTGCTCACCGACGACGTGGTGTTCGAGCGGGCCCCGCAGCTGCTGGACGACGTCTCCCACCACCGCCGCCAGGTGATCGGCGCGGTGCTGGTGCCCGGCGCGGCATGACGCCCGTCCCGGTGGTGCGCCCCTACCGGCCGGAGGACCGCGCGGCGGTCCGCGACGTCTGCGTGCGCACCGGCGACGCGGGCGGCGACGCCACGGGCTCCTACCCGGACGACGGGCTCCTGCCCGACGTGTACGCCGACCCCTACCTGCACCTGCACCCCGAGCTGGCGCTGGTGCTCGACGACGGGCGGCGCGCGGTGGGCTACGTCGTGGGGACCGCCGACACGGCGGCCTTCGTCGAGGCGTACCGGCGCACCTGGCTGCCGCTGGTCGCCGACCGCCACCCGCCGCCGGCCCCGCTGCCCACCGACGCAGGCGCTGCCGCGGCGAGCCCCCGGTACGAGCGCCTGCTGCACGAGCTGCACCACCCCGAGCGGATGCTCGAGGCCGGACCGGCCGTGCTGGCGGCGCACCCGGCGCACCTGCACGTCGACCTGCTGCCCGCGCACCAGGGCGCCGGGCACGGCCGAGCCCTGGTGGAGGCCTTCTGCCGGCTCGCAGCGCAGGCCGGCGCTCCGGGTGTGCACGTCGGGGTCGACCCGGCGAACAGCCGCGCTCTGCGCTTCTACCCGCGCGTCGGCTTCGTCCCGCTCACGGTCGCGGGCTCCGGCGGTGGCGCGCTCCTCGGGCGCCCCCTGCCCTGACCTCGGGATCCCGGCCCGGACCGGCCTCAGCCGGTGTCGGTGACCGCGGCTGGCGCCCAGGTCAGGTGCTGCCGCCAGGTGGCGATCACCCTGTCGAGGTCGGGCTTCCAGGACGGTGGTCGTGCCAGCTCGGGCGGTGGCTGTCCGCGACCGCCGACACCACGATGAGCCGTGGCCCGCGCCGGCGGCGTCCACACCACCGTGTCGCCCTCGAGCCGGGCGGCCCACCCGGTGCGGTGCACCAGCTGGTGGGCCGGGGTGCAGACCAGGGCGCCGTTGCGCTCGCTGGTGGCCCCGCCCGCGGAGAACGGCAGCAGGTGGTGCACCTGGCACCACGACGCCGGCCGCCCGCAGGCGTGAGGGAAGGTGCAGCCGCGGTCGCGGGCGACGATCGCGCTGCGGACCCTCTCCGGGAACGCGTAGACGGTGCGCCCGACGTCCAGCGGCGCACCGCCGGGGCCGACCAGCACGGGCACCACGTCGGCGTCGCACACCACCGCGGCCAGGGTGCCCGGCGGGAGCGGGTGCCCGCCGTGGGCGTCGCCGCAGCCGGGCACCGTCAGCTCGCCGGGGGCGGCGCCGTGGGCCCAGGGGTCGGCCAAGGTGGTGGCCTCGACGGTCACCGTGACCCGCGGGCGGGTGCGCGTGGTGCCGGGGAGGGCGGCCAGGCGCTCGTCGGCTAGCTGCACGAGCGCCGCCGCGCGCCGCTGGGCCGCGGTGCGCCGGTCGCGGCTCCCGTCCGGCCCGGCCGCAGCGGGCGCTGAACCGGCGTCCAGGGCCGCAGCCAGCGTCGCGCCGCCGACCGGGTCGAGGGTGGCCCTGAGGAACCACGAGCCGTCGTCGGTCTGCACCAGGGTGAGCCCGGCCTGCTCCAGGGCCCGCTGGTGCGCCGCGTCGTCGCCCGGCCCGCCGCGGTGCGCGGTCAGCCGGGCGAGCAGGTGGCGCCCGGCGACGGCGAGCTGGTCGGGGTCGAGGCGGGTCGCGTGCTCGACCAGCACCTCCTGCGCCTCGGCGAGGACGGCCTCGCGCCCTGCAGCGTCCAGCTCCGGCTCACCGGGCCGCTGCACCACCGGGGCAGCCAGCGCCACGTCGAGCTTCGTCATCACGCGGTGGACCACCGCCGCGTGCGCCTCGGTGATCGCGCCGACCGACAGAGCCTCCGCCGTCGGGGCCAGGGCGCCGGTCAGGGCGGTGGCCAGCGCCACCGTCGAGCCCGCCTCCCGCAGCCGGCAGCGGGTGCGCGCGGTCAGCCAGGCCCCGGTGGTGATGAACCCGGACCCCGTGCCGACGCGCCGCTCCTCGGCCTCGGCGAGGAGCCGGAGCTGCACCGCGGCCAGCCGCGAGGCCTCGACCGCCAGGCCCTCGACCAGCGCCGCGACGTCACCGTCCGGCAGCTGCCACCCGGGCAGGCCCAGGGCAGCGTCGACGGCGGCGCGCACCTGCGCGAGCACCGCCTCCGCCGTCGTCTGACCCACGACTCGAACGTAGTACCGACCACCGACACCCGGACTCCGCCGTCCACAGGGTGCGGCGCCGGCGCGCGGTGCGGCTGGACCGCCCTGGCGCGAGTCAGCACCATGGCCCCGTGCCGACCACGACACCCGCTGACCGCCAGGGGCCGCCCGACGTCCTCGCGCCCGTGGCCGACGTCCTGGCCGGGCTCTCGGCCGAGCGGGTGGAGACCTTCGCCCTGCGCCTGGACCGGTGGTGGCCCGACGTCCGCGGCGGCCTGGCCGCCGTCCACGACCCCGGCACCGCCGCGGCGCTGGAGCAGCGGCTGCTGCGCCTGGCCGCCACCGCCTACCGGGACCGCGTCGTGGAGACCCCCGACCTCGCCCGCCTCGACGTCGCCCGCACCCTGGAGCCCGACTGGTTCCAGTCGCCGCGGATGCTCGGCTACGCCGCCTACGCCGACCGCTTCGCCGGCGACCTGGCCGGGGTCCGCGAGAGGATCCCGTACCTGCGCGAGCTGGGCGTCACCTACCTGCACCTGATGCCGCTGCTGCGCCCGCGCGAGGGCCCGAACGACGGCGGCTACGCGGTGGCCGACTACCGCAGCGTGCGCCCCGACCTCGGCACGATGGACGACCTGCGCGACCTCGCCGCCGCCCTGCGCGAGGCCGGCATCTCGCTGGTGCTCGACCTGGTGCTCAACCACGTGGCCCGCGAGCACCCGTGGGCCGCCGCCGCGCGCGCCGGGGACGAGCGCTACCGCGGCTACTTCCTCACCTTCGAGGACCGCGCGCTGCCCGACGCCTACGAGGCGACCCTGCCCGAGGTCTTCCCCGGCACCGCGCCCGGCAGCTTCACCTTCGAGCCCGAGCTGGGCCGGTGGGTGTGGACGACGTTCAACACCTACCAGTGGGACGTCGACTGGTCGAACCCCGAGGTGCTCGCCGAGTACGCCGAGCTGGTGCTGCTGCTGGCCGGCGCCGGCGTCGAGGTGCTGCGCCTGGACGCCATCGCCTTCCTGTGGAAGCGGATGGGCACCACCTGCCAGAACCAGCCCGAGGTGCACGCGATCACCCAGGCCCTGCGCGCCCTGGTGCGCGTGGCCTGCCCGGCGACGATCTTCAAGGCGGAGGCGATCGTCGGGCCCGCCGACCTGCTGCACTACCTCGGCCGGGGCGCCCACCACGGCAAGGTCTCGGACCTGGCCTACCACAACAGCCTCATGGTGCAGGTGTGGTCGATGCTGGCCGAGGGCCAGGTGCGCCTCGCCGCCCGCGCCCTGGGCCAGCTGCCGCCGGCACCGGCGAGCGCCGCCTGGGTGACCTACCTGCGCTGCCACGACGACATCGGCTGGGCGGTGGACGACGCCGACGCCGCCGCCGTGGGCCTGGACGGGCACGCGCACCGCGCCTTCCTCACCGACTGGTACACCGGCGCCTTCCCGACCTCGACCGCCCGCGGCCTGGTCTTCCAGGAGAACGCGGCCACCGGCGACCGCCGGGTCAGCGGGACGGCGGCCGCCCTGGCCGGACTGGACGCCGCGCTCGAGGCGGGGGACTCGCGCGAGGTCGACGCCGCGGTGGCGCGGCTGCTGCTGGCGCACGCGGTGGTGCTCGGCTGGGGCGGCGTCCCCGTGCTGTGGTCGGGCGACGAGCTGGGCCAGGGGGACGACGCGGACTGGTGGCGCGAGCCCGGCCACGACGACAACAGGTGGGTGCACCGGCCCCGCCTGCGGTGGGACCTGGCGGCGCAGCGCCACGACCCGACCTCGGTGCCCGGCCGGCTGTTCGCGGGCGTCGCCCACCTCGCCGCCGTGCGCGCGGCCACCGCCCACCTGCACGCCTCGGTGCCCGCGGAGGTGCTGGGGCCCAGCGACCCGGGGGTGCTCCCGGTGCTGCGCCGGCACCCGGTGGGCCCGTTCCTCGGCCTCTACAACGTCACCCGGGAGTGGCGGCCCTGGCCCGCGCACCGCCTGGAGGAGCTGGGGGTGGGCGCCGCGGTCGACGCCCTGACCGGGCGGGTGCCCGAGCGCGGGGGCGACGGCGACCTGTGGCTGCCGCCGCACGGCGCGGTGTGGCTGGTCGGCGAGGCGTGAGCGCGACCGCCCCCGAGCCGGCGCTGACGCTGACGCTGACGCGCGAGCGCGTGCTCGAGGCCGCGCGCGCCGTCGCCGCCGAGGACGAGGACCGCGCCGGCGTCGCGACCTACCTCGCCCTGGTCGACCGGACGACCCCGGCGCCGGGCCCCACGACGGCGGGGCGCGCGGACGACGCCCGGCTCGCC
>CADCUY010000278.1 GCA_902806005.1 uncultured Quadrisphaera sp.
CGGCGCTGGTGGCGCCGGCCGCGCTCGGCGCGGCGCGCCCGACCAGCCGCGCGCCCGGCGGCAGCTGGTCCAGGCGGGCCGCCAGCAGGTGGCGCAGCCGGCGCTTGACCCGCGTGCGCACCACGGCGCCCCCGACGGCCCTGGAGACCACGAGCCCGGCGGTCACCGGAGCCCGCCCCCGGGGAGGATCGTCCGCTTCCCCCGTGAGCGCCGCCGCGGCGACGTCGAGCAGGTGCACCACCACGTGCCCCCCTCCGGCGCGCCGGCCCCGGCGCACGGCCTCCCGGAAGTCGGGCGACCGCCGCAGGCGGTGGTGGGCGGGGAGCACCCGGGGGCTCGGTCGGCCGGTCCGGCGCCGCCGGTCAGGCGGACAGCTCGTCGCGCCCCTTGCGGCGGCGCGCCGCGAGGATCGCGCGCCCCGCGCGGGTGCGCATGCGCAGCCGGAAGCCGTGCACCTTGGCACGACGCCGGTTGTTCGGCTGGAAGGTCCGCTTGCTCACGACGTCCACTCTCTCTGGTCATGCCGGCCGGTGGTGGCCTCGTCCAGGGCACGACTCGCCCGCACGCTGGTGGGGGCTGCCCCTCCGCAGGCGCCGCAGCCCCGGGTTCGGAGCCTGCGGCGGCCTGCCGTCGGGCAGCCGCAACTGCTCAACGGTACGGGCGGGCTCGCGCCAGGGTCAACCCGGGCGCGTCGCGGCCGGCCCCGTGGCGTGCACAGGTTGTGGACAGGTCTGTGGATCGGCCAGGATGACCGCCTTCCCCCACCCTCCCGCGCCGGGAGGACCGCGCCCCCGACGCGGGTCGTGCCCCGGCCGGCGGTCGCGCCGCGTCCGCAGCGGGCGCCGCGCGGAGGGTGACCAGGGTCGACGCGGTGGGAAGGGATCACGTGGCAGCAGAGGACCTCCCCCGGGTGTGGCGGTCGGTGGTGGCGGCCCTCGCGACGGACGCGCGGGTCTCCAGCCAGCAGCGCGCCTTCCTGAGGCTGACCAAGCCGCTGGGGCTGCTCGACGGCACCGCGCTCGTCGCGGTGCCCAACGACCTCACCAAGGAGGTCCTCGAGCAGCGCATGCGCGGCCCCGTGCTCGAGGCCCTCGCCCTCGAGCTCGGCCGGCCGGTGCTGCTGGCCGTGACCGTCGACCCCTCCCTCGGCGGCGACGCCGACGAGGTCGCGGCCCGCGAGGACGCGGACGGCGGGGGCGGCGAGGGCTCGGAGCAGGACGGCGCGGACGGGAGGAGCCACGACGACGGCGCCGACCTCGCCGAGGGCTCCACCGGCGTCCCGCGGCCCCGCCGGTGGCTCGACGACCCCGACGGCGGCGCCGACACCGCCGGCAGCGGAGAGCTGCGCCCCGCCGACGACGGCGGCCTGTTCGCCGTCGAGCGCCCGACCCCGACGGGCTCCCCCCGCCGCCCGCGGCGCGAGCGGGAGGCGCGCCGCGACGTCGAGCCGGCGCGGCTGAACCCCAAGTACACCTTCGACACCTTCGTCATCGGCGCGTCGAACCGCTTCGCCCACGCCGCCGCGTTCGCCGTGGCCGAGGCCCCCGCGAAGGCCTACAACCCCCTGTTCGTCTACGGCGACTCCGGGCTGGGCAAGACCCACCTGCTGCACGCGATCGGCGAGTACGCCCAGCACCTGTTCGCCGGGGTGAAGGTGCGCTACGTGAACTCGGAGGAGTTCACCAACGACTTCATCAACTCGATCCGCGACGACAAGGCGGGGGCCTTCCAGCGCCGCTACCGCGACGTCGACGTGCTGCTCATCGACGACATCCAGTTCCTGTCGAACAAGGTGCAGACCCAGGAGGAGTTCTTCCACACCTTCAACACCCTGCACAACGCCGAGAAGCAGGTCGTGATCACCTCCGACCTGCCGCCGAAGCAGCTGTCGGGCTTCGAGGAGCGCATGCGCAGCCGCTTCGAGTGGGGCCTGATCACCGACATCAACCCGCCCGACCTCGAGACCCGCATCGCCATCCTGCGCAAGAAGGCGGTCGGCGAGGGGCTGCAGGCCCCGGACGACGTGCTGGAGTTCATCGCCTCGAAGATCTCGACCAACATCCGCGAGCTCGAGGGCGCGCTGATCCGGGTCACCGCCTTCGCGAACCTCAACCGGGCCGACGTCGACATGCCGCTGGCCGAGGTGGTGCTGAAGGACCTGGTCAGCGGCGCCGAGACGGGCGACGTGTCGGTGGCGACGATCATGGCGCAGACCGCCGACTACTTCGAGCTCACGATCGAGGACCTGTGCGGGGCGTCCCGCTCGCGGATGCTCGCCCACGCCCGCCAGGTCGCGATGTACCTGTGCCGCAGCCTGACCCAGCTGTCCCTGCCGAAGATCGGCCAGGCCTTCGGCGGGCGCGACCACACCACGGTGATGCACGCCAACAAGAAGATCCGCGACCTGATGACCAACGACCGGACGGTCTACACCGAGGTCAGCGAGCTGACGAGCCGGATCAAGGAGTCGCAGCGGGGCGGGATGTGAGCCGCCGTCCCCACCCTGTGGACGCCCTGTGGACAGCGCCGCGGGCGCTGCCCCCTGACCCTGTGGACAGCAGGCCCCCTCCTGTGGACGACGGGGGTCGGATCGGTGGACGACGGAGCCCCCGTCGGTGGACGGATTGTGGACAGACTCTGTCATCCACAGAGCGACGGGGTGCCTGTGGATCGTCGTCCACAGCCTGTCCACAGCACCATCCGGGCACTGACCTGCGACGATGGCGGGTTTCCACAGGATCCACAGCGCCTATGACGATGACTACTCCCTCTCCACCTGGAATCGATGAGCCACGAGCACCTGGGGATGGGGACGACGCTCGCCGGTGCCGCGGTGTCCGCCGCTGTCGGTAGGGTTCGCGGGCCCGGACGCCCGACGGCGGCGGGGGCAGCGGTCGAGGGTGGGGGCGGCGTGAGGTTCCGGGTAGAGCGAGACGTGCTGGCGGAGGCCGTCAGCTGGACGGCGCGCGCCCTCCCCCAGCGGCCGCCGGTGCCGGTGCTGGCCGGCATCCTCGTCGAGGCCGACGCCGCGGGCAGCCTGCGGCTCTCCTGCTTCGACTACGAGGTCTCCGCCCGCACCGAGGTCGCCGCCGAGGTCACCGACGCGGGCAGCGCCCTGGTCTCGGGCCGGCTCCTCGCCGACATCGCCAAGTCGCTGCCCGGCCGGCCCGTCGAGGTCGTGCAGGAGGGCCCCAAGCTCGTCGTCACCTGCGGGGCCAGCCGCTTCACCCTGCTGACCATGCCGGTCGAGGAGTACCCGGCGCTGCCGGCGATGCCCGCGGCCATCGGCACCGTGGCCGGCGACGTGCTCAGCGACGCGGTCGCGCGGGTGGCGGTCGCGGCCAGCCGCGACGAGACGCTGCCGATCCTCACCGGCGTGCGCGTCGAGCTCGAGGACGACACCCTCACCCTCCTGGCCACCGACCGCTACCGCCTCGCGATGCGCGAGCTGCCGTGGCACTCCTCCTCCCCCGGCGCCTCCGCGGTGGCGCTGCTGCGCGCCCGGACCCTCTCCGACGTCGCCAAGAGCCTGGGCTCCGGCGACGTGACCATCGCGCTGGCGGCCGACGGGGCCGAGGGCGCGCCCGGCGGGGGGCGGCGCGGGAGCGCCGGCCTGGCCGGGTTCGAGGCCGGCGGGCGCCGCTCCACCTCGCAGCTGGTGGACGGCGACTACCCCAAGGTGCGCGCGCTGTTCCCGGCCGACGCCCCGGTCACCGCCGTGGTCGCGACGCCGGCCCTGCTCGAGGCGGTGCGCCGGGTGGCGCTGGTCGCCGAGCGCAACACCCCCGTGCGGCTGTCGTTCACCGCGGGGCAGGTGGTGCTCGAGGCGGGCCAGGGCGAGGACGCGCAGGCCTCCGAGGCCATCGAGGCGACCCTGAGCGGCGACGACATCACCATCGCCTTCAACCCCCAGTACCTGCTCGACGGCCTCTCCGCCGTCGGCGCCCCCTTCGTCCGGCTCTCCTTCACCCAGCCCACCAAGCCCGCGGTGCTCACCGGCCAGAGCGAGGCCGACGCCGAGCACGACACCAGCTACCGCTACCTGCTGATGCCGGTGCGGCTCGCGGGCTGAGCCGCCGCGCGGCACGCTCGACCCGTCCCCACGTCACCGCCACGGCAGGAGCAGCAGCGTGCACATCGGTCTGATCGGCCTGGGCAAGATGGGCGGCAACATGCGCGAGCGGCTGCGCCGCGGCGGCGTGGAGGTCACCGGCTACGACCGCGACCCCGCCGTGTCCGACGTCCCCGACCTGGCGGCCATGGTCGCCGCGCTGCCCGCCCCCCGGGCGGTGTGGGTGATGGTGCCCGCGGGCCCGGTCACCCACGGGGTGGTCGAGCAGCTGGGTGAGCTGCTCGAGGCCGGCGACGTGGTGGTCGAGGGCGGGAACTCCCGCTTCACCGACGACGCGAAGCACGCCGCGGTGCTCGGCGAGCGCGGCATCGGCTACGTCGACTGCGGGGTCAGCGGCGGCATCTGGGGCCTGGACAACGGCTACGGGCTGATGGCCGGCGGGCCCACCGAGCTCGTCGAGCGCCTCATGCCGGTCTTCGACGCGCTGCGGCCCGAGGGCCCGCGCGAGGAGGGCTTCGTCCACGCCGGCGACGTCGGCGCGGGGCACTACGCGAAGATGGTGCACAACGGCATCGAGTACGGGCTCATGCAGTCCTACGCCGAGGGCTTCGAGCTGCTCGAGGCCAAGGACATCGTCAAGGACGTCCACGGCTGCTTCAAGGCCTGGTCGCGCGGCACCGTGGTGCGCTCGTGGCTGCTGGACCTGCTCGTGGCGGCCCTGGAGGACGAGGGCTCGCTGGAGAAGGTGCGCGGCTACGTCGAGGACTCCGGCGAGGGCCGGTGGACCATCGAGGAGGCCATCGCCAACGGGGTGCCGATGCCGGCGATCACCGCGGCGCTGTTCGCCCGGTTCTCCTCCCGCCAGGACGACTCCCCCGCGATGCGGGCGGTCGCCGCGCTGCGCCACCAGTTCGGTGGCCACGCCACGGCCGAGGCGGTCGAGGAGACCGGCGTCCGCGAGGCCTCCGCCGCGAGCGCCGGGCCGTCCTCGGGCAGCGGCGCCACCGGGGCACCGCCGCCCGCGGGCGGCTGAGCCGCCCGCCGGTGCACGTCACCCACCTGTCGCTGACCGACTTCAGGTCCTACGCCCGCGCCGAGGTGCCGCTCGGCCCGGGGACGACGACCATCGTCGGGCGCAACGGCCAGGGCAAGACCAACCTCGTCGAGGCCCTGGGCTACGCCGCCACCCTCGGCAGCCACCGGGTGGCCACCGACGCCCCCCTCGTGCGGACCGGTGCGGAGCGGGCCGTGGTGCGCGCCGCGGTGGACCGGGCGGGGCGCTCGACCCTGGTGGAGCTGGAGATCGTGCCCGGGCGGGCCAACCGCGCTCGGGTGAACCGCGCGCCGGTCGCGCGGCCCCGCGACGTGCTGGGCTCGCTGCGCACGGTGCTCTTCGCGCCGGAGGACCTGGCGCTGGTCAAGGGGGAGCCCGACGGCCGCCGCCGCTACCTCGACGAGGTGCTCGTGGCCCTGGCCCCGCGCCTGGCGGGGGTGCGCGCCGACTACGAGCGGGTGCTGCGCCAGCGCAACACCCTGCTGCGCACCGCGCGGGCGCAGCGGGTGGCGCCCGCGGCGCTGGAGGTGTGGGACGAGCACCTGGCGGCCGCCGGGGCCCAGCTGCTGTTCTCGAGGCTGCACCTGGTGCGCCGCGTCGCTCCGCACGTGGCCGCGGCGTACGCGGCGGTCAGCGGGCACGGCGACGCCGCGGGGGAGGAGCCCGGGGCGGACGCCGCGGGCAGCCCGGCCCGGCTGGGCTACCGGTGCTCGGTGCCCGAGGTCGACGACCTCGACGTGGTGGGGGCGGGGGAGGTCCCGGAGCTCCCCGGCCGCGCCGAGCTGGCGGAGGCGCTGCTGCGCGCCCTGGCCGCCCAGCGCCGCGCCGAGGTCGAGCGCGGCACCTCCCTGGTCGGCCCGCACCGCGACGACCTGGTGCTCACCCTCGACGGGCTCCCCGCCCGCGGCTACGCCAGCCACGGTGAGTCGTGGTCGTTCGCGCTGGCGCTGCGCCTGGGCAGCTACGCCCTGCTGCGCGGCGCACCCGTGGGCGGCCCGGCGGGGGCCGGCGACCCGGCGTCCGGCCCGAGCCCGGAGGACGAGCCGGTGCTGGTGCTCGACGACGTCTTCGCCGAGCTGGATGCTGGACGCCGGAGGCGGCTGGCCGCGCTCGTCGCCGGTGCCGAGCAGGTGCTGATCACCGCCGCGGTGGACGACGACGTGCCGGCCGGGCTGGAGGGCGACCGGCTGCGGGTGGCCGACGGGGAGGTGGCGCGCGATGGCTGACCCCCGCGAGCCCGCGCTCCCCGGCAGCGCCCCCGCGGGCGCCGCTCCGAGCCCTCCCGCGCCGGACGCCGCCGCTGAGGACGCCGCCGCGGACGCCGCGGCCGTGGCCCTCAACCGGGCGCGCGCCGCC
>CADCUY010000279.1 GCA_902806005.1 uncultured Quadrisphaera sp.
CCGTCCGGCTCGCCCGCGGCCGGCCCCGCGCCGTCCGGCGCCGACCCGTCCGGCTCGGTGCTGGTGCGCGCCGCCCGGTGCCGGCCGGTGCCGCACACCCCGGTGTGGTTCATGCGCCAGGCCGGGCGCTCGCTGCCCGAGTACCGGGCGGTGCGCGAGGGCACCGCGATGCTCGCCGCCTGCGCCGACCCCGACCTGGTCACCGAGATCACCCTGCAGCCGGTGCGCCGCTACGGCGTCGACGCCGCGATCCTCTACTCCGACATCGTCGTGCCGCTGAGGGCCGCGGGGGTCGACCTCGACATCGTGCCGGGCGTGGGGCCCGTCGTGGCCTCCCCGGTGCGCACCGCGGCGGACGTCGACGCGCTGCCCGTGCTCGACCCGGCGCAGGTCGAGCCCGTGGCCCGCGCCGTGCGCCAGCTGGTGGCCGAGCTCGGCGGCACCCCGCTGATCGGCTTCGCGGGGGCGCCGTTCACCCTGGCCAGCTACCTCGTCGAGGGCGGGCCCAGCAAGGACCACGCGGCCACCAAGGCCCTCATGCACGCCGACCCGGGCCTGTGGCGCGCCCTGCTCGAGCGCGTGGCCGCGAGCACCGCCACCTTCCTGCGGGTGCAGGTCGAGGCCGGCGCCAGCGCCCTGCAGCTCTTCGACTCCTGGGCCGGGGCCCTCTCGCTGGCCGACTACCGCAGCCGGGTGGCGCCGCACTCGGCCCGGGTGCTGGCCGACGTGGCCGACCTCGGCGTGCCGCGGATCCACTTCGGCGTGGGCACCGGCGAGCTGCTGCACGCCATGGGCGAGGCGGGGGCCGAGGTCGTCGGCGTCGACTGGCGGGTTCCCCTGGCCGAGGCCTCGCGCCGGATCGGCCCCGGCCGCGCCGTGCAGGGCAACCTCGACCCCGCGCTGCTCGCCGCGCCGTGGCCCGTGGTGGAGGGCGCCGTGCGCGAGGTGCTGGCCAGCGGCCGCGAGGCGCCCGGGCACGTGTTCAACCTCGGGCACGGGGTGCCGCCGTCCGCGGACCCCGCGGTGCTGGGGCGGATCGTCGAGCTCGTCCACGAGGCCAGCGCGCGGTGAGCGGCACCGTCGTCGTCGTCGGCGGCGGCGTGACGGGCCTGGCCACCGCGTGGGCGCTGGCCCGCGCGCCGGGGGAGCGGAGCGTGGTGCTCCTCGAGGCCGGAGGGCGCACGGGCGGGGCGCTGGCCCCCGTCCGGCTCGACCTGCCCGGTGGCCCGCTGGTGCTGGACGGCGGCTCGGAGTCGCTGCTGGCCCGGCGCCCGGAGGCCGTCGCCCTCGCCGCCGAGGTCGGCCTGGGCGACGACCTGGTCTCGCCGACCACCGCCCGCGCCGCCGTGCTCTCCCGCGGCGCCCTGCACCCGCTGCCCGCCGGCACCCTGCTGGGGGTGCCCGGCGACCCGGCGGCGCTGCGGGGGCTGCTCACCGACGAGGAGGTCGCCCGGGCGAGCGCCGAGGTGCTGGGCGGCCCGGTGCACGGCGACGTCGACGTGGCCGGCTGGGTGGCGGGCCGGCTCGGGCCGGCCGTCGTCGACCGCCTCGTCGAGCCGCTGCTCGGCGGCGTCTACGCCGGGTCGGCCACCGGGACCTCGCTGCGCGCGGCCCTGGCGCCGCTGGCGGTCGCCGCGTCGGCGGGCACGTCGGTGCTGGACGCCGTGGCCGCCGCCGTCGGCGGCCCGGGCGGCGGGCCCGGGGGTGCCCGCGCGGGAGGCCCGGT
>CADCUY010000280.1 GCA_902806005.1 uncultured Quadrisphaera sp.
AGTTCACGATCACCACGACCAGCGCGAAGGCGGCTGCTGCCAGCGCGTAGGCGATCAGCTTGGCGATGACCACCTGCCCCCGGCGGGGGGAGGTGAGGAAGGTCGGGGTCGCCGTCCGGTGCCGGTACTCCTGCGTCATCCCGATGATCCCGAGGATCAGGAACAGGATGTTGGCGTTGGCCGCCTGGGAGAGGACCAATTCCTCGAACAGCGGCGTGCCGACAGGCGGGATGGGCGCCTCGTCGTTGCCGGCGAATGCGGTCGTGAACACCGTGAACGCGGCCACGAGCGCGGCCGCGCCCAGCAGCAGGCCGAGCCAGACCTTGGTCGTGAAGAGCTTGGTCCACTCGGCGCGGACGAGGCGGGTCATCGGGCTGCTCCCTCGGCGACCGGGGCGCCGGGCGTCGGAGCGGCGAACTGCTCCTGGCCGGCGGTGAGCTGGAAGTAGATCTCCTCGAGCCCGCTGGTGTGCGGCCGCAGCTCGTGCAGCTCCACACCCGCGGCGAAGGCGCGGGAGCCGATCTCGGCCGCCGTGCGGCCGCTGACCGTGAGGGCGCCGTCGCCGTCCTGCGCCACCTGGGCGCCCGCGGCGCGGAGCACCTCGGCCAGCCTCGGTGCCTCGGGGCTGCGGACGAGCACCGTGCCGACGCCCTCGGCACCGGCGCGCAGCTCGGCGATGGATCCCTCGCGCACCAGCCGGCCGGCGCCCACGATGACGACGCGGTCGACGGTCTGCTCGACCTCCGACAGCAGGTGGCTGGAGACCAGCACGGTGCGCCCCTGGTCGTGGGCCAGGTGCCGGAGGAACCCGCGCAGCCACTGGATGCCCTCGGGGTCCAGCCCGTTGGCCGGCTCGTCGAGCACGAGGACGCCGGGGTCGCCGAGCAGCGCGCCGGCCAGGGCCAGCCGCTGCCGCATGCCCAGGGAGTAGCTGCCCGCGCGGCGGCCGCCGGCGTCGGACAGGCCCACCTGGAGGAGCACCTCGTCGGCGCGGTGGAGCGGCAGGCCGGCGGCGCGGCAGTACACCCGCAGGTGGTTGCGCCCGGAGCGGGCCGGGTGGAACGCCGTCTCCAGCACCGCCCCGACCGTGCGGGAGGGGTCGGGCAGGTCGGCGTAGGGAACGCCGTCGAAGGTGGCGGTGCCGGCGTCGGGGCGGATGAGCCCGAGCACCATGCGCAGGGTCGTGGTCTTGCCGGCGCCGTTCGGGCCCAGGAAGCCGGTGACCTGACCGGGTTCGACGGTGAAGCCCAGATCGCTCACCGCCCGCACGGCCCCGAAGGACTTGGTGAGGCCGCGTACCTCGACCCGCACGGGTGCGGGCGCCGCGGCGGATGCGCTGGAAATGGCGGAACTCCTCGTGGTCGGCCGTTTCCTGGTCATCCAATCGCACCGGATCCCCTCGCCGGGAGTCCCTCCCGGCGTCGGCGCGCCCCCGGCGACGGGCTCCTGGCGCGGGGGTCCGGCGGCGTCGGTGCTGGTGGGGGGCCTGCAGGGTGGTCCGGATCCCCGGGTGTCCCCGGGTAATCGTTCCCCTAGAGTTCGCCTCGTGAGCCAGAGCGCGAACGCCTACCGCACGGTCGTCGTCGGCACCGACGGGTCGGAGTCGTCCCTGCGGGCCGTCGCCCGGGCCGGGGCCATCGCCGGCGCCACCGGGGCCACCCTGGTGATCGCCTGCGCCTACCTGCCCACCGAGGCCGACGACCGGGAGCTGTCCCGCGCGC
>CADCUY010000281.1 GCA_902806005.1 uncultured Quadrisphaera sp.
GCGTGGCGCGCCTCGAGGCGGCGCAGCCGCTCGAGCTCCGCTCGCCGCTGGCCGGTGCGGCGCCCGCCGCGCAGCAGCAGCCCCACCGCGGCCTCGGCCAGCAGCATCACCGCGGCGCCGAGCAGGAACACGGCGAGCGCCGTCGGGGCCCAGGCCACGCCGGCGGCGTCCCAGACGAGGTCGACGGTGGAGGTGCTCCCGGTCACGGCCACGAAGAGCACGGCCGCGGCCACCAGGGCCAGCAGCAGGACGGCGAGGACGATCACGCGGGCCCCCTCGGTCGGCGCGCGGCGCGGGCCCGGCCCCGCGCTTGTGTTGCAGAGCGTAGTGGAGGCATCACTGAGTCGGCGCGTCCGCCGGGACGGCGGACGCCGCCGCCGGAGCCGGGACCGCGTCGTCGTCGGCCTCCGCCAGCGTCGCCCGCAGCAGGCGCAGGGCGCCCGCCTTGTCGAGCGGCTCGTTGCCGTTGCCGCACTTGGGCGACTGCACGCACGAGGGGCAGCCGCCGGTGCACTCGCAGTCGCCGACCAGGTCGGCGGTCGCGCCCAGCCACGTGGCGGCCGCCGCGAACCCGCGGTCGGCGAAGCCGGCACCCCCGGGTGCGGCGTCGTGCACGAAGACGGTCGCCAGGCCGGTGTCGGGGTGCAGGTCGGTCGAGACGCCGCCGAGGTCCCAGCGGTCGCAGGTCGCCACCAGGGGGAGCAGGCCGATCGCCGCGTGCTCCGCGGCGTGGGCGGCGCCGGGCACGTCGGCCGGGCCGACCCCGTGCGCCGCGAGCAGCTCCGGCGGCAGGGTCCACCAGACCGCGCTGGTGCGCAGGGTGCGCTCGGGCAGGTCCAGGGCCTCCTCGCCCAGCACCCTGCCCGTCGAGGACGCCCGGCGCAGGAAGGAGGTGACCCGGCTGGTCACCTCCACCGTGCCGGAGCTCAGCCGCACCGGGCCCCAGTCGCGCACCGCGCGCTCCTCGAGGACCCGGACGTCGGAGACGGAGCGCACGGACGTGGTGTGGTCGACGTCCTCGCGGCGCAGCAGCGCGACCCGGCCCTCCTCGTCCAGCTCGTCGACGACGTGGGCGGCCCCCTGGTGCAGGTACACGGCGCCGGGGTGGGCGACGGCGTGCGCGGAGGCGGCGTCGACGGTGCCGAGCACCCGCCCGGTCGAGGACTCCACCAGCCGCACCGGCTCGCCCCCGGTGCCGCGCAGGTCGGCCAGGTCGCTGGCCCGGGTCCGCGAGGTCCAGAACCAGCCCGCGGGCCGGCGGCGCAGCAGCCCGCCGGCCACCAGGTGGCGCAGCACCGGCTCGGTCGAGGGCCCGAACAGCGGCAGGTCGGCCTCGGTCAGCGGCACCTCCGCGGCGGCGGCGCACAGGTGCGGCCCGAGCACGTGCGGGTTGCCGGGGTCGAGCACCGTCTTCTCCAGCGGAGCGCCGAACAGCGCCTGCGGGTGGTGCACCAGGTAGGTGTCGAGGGGGTCGTCGTCGGCGACGAGCACCGCCAGGGCGTCGGTGCCGCCGCGCCCGGCGCGCCCGGCCTGCTGCCACAGCGAGGCCCGGGTGCCCGGCCAGCCGGCGATGACCACCGCGTCCAGTCCGGAGACGTCGACGCCGAGCTCCAGGGCGTTGGTCGAGGCCACCCCGAGCAGGCGCCCCTCGCGCAGCGCCCGCTCCAGCGCCCGCCGCTCCTCGGGCAGGTAGCCCGAGCGGTACGCCGCCACCCGGCCGGCGAGCTCCGGAGCCACCTCGGCCAGGGCCTCCTTCGCCCGCAGGGCCACCGCCTCGGCGCCGCGCCGCGAGCGGACGAAGGCCAGGGTGCGCACCTGCTCCACGACGAGGTCGGTGAGCAGGTCGGCGGTCTCCACGACGACCGAGCGCCGGCCGCCGGAGCCGTCCTCGGCGCCCGCCCCCGCCGAGCCGGCCGAGCCAGTAGCGCCGGCGGCGACCGCGGGCCCGGCGGCTCCGGGCAGCAGCGGCGGCTCCCACAGCCAGAACCGCGTGGTCCCGCGGGGCGAGGCGTCGTCGGTGACGGCCCGCACGTCCTCCTCGGGGACGCCGGTGAGCGACGCCGCGGTCGCCGCCGGGTCGGCCGCGGTCGCGGACGCGAGCACGAGCACCGGGGAGGAGCCGTGCTTGGCCGCCACCCGCCGCAGCCGGCGCAGCACCGCGGCGACGTGCGAGCCGAACAGGCCGCGGTACTGGTGGCACTCGTCCACCACCACGTACCGCAGGCGCCGGAAGAACCGCGCCCAGCGCGCGTGCTGGGGCAGCAGCGAGCGGTGGAGCATGTCGGGGTTGGTGAGCACGTAGCCCGCGTGCTCGCGCACCCACCGGCGCTGCTCCGACGGCGTGTCGCCGTCGTAGGTCGCGGCGCGCACCCCCGGCACGGCCAGGGCCTCGACCGCGGACAGCTGGTCGGCGGCCAGGGCCTTGGTGGGGGAGAGGTACAGCGCGGTGGCCCCTTCGGCGACCTCGGTCAGCGCGGGCAGGAGGTACGCGAGCGACTTGCCCGACGCCGTGCCGGTCGAGACCACCACGTGCTCGCCGCCGTGGGCCAGCTCGGCAGCCCGGGCCTGGTGCACCCACGGCGCGGCCACCCCGGAGGAGACCAGCCGCTCGACCAGCTCCGGGTGCGCCCACGCCGGCCACGGCGCCGTGCGGCCCGCGCGCGGCAGCACCAGGTGCTCGTGCAGCACCCGCTCCGCCCGCCCCGGAGCGAGCAGGAGCCGCGCCGTGGCGCTGACCAGGTCTGCCATCGCCCCCATCGTCGCACCCCGGCCCGGCGGGTGCGGCCGTCGTCACCGGGCGCCGCCGCGGGCCACTGGTGGTTGGATGGCCCCGGAGAACAGCCTCGGCCGGTGCCCCGGCCGGACGACCTGAGGAGACTGCGTGGACCTGTCCGTCACGAGCCATGAGCAGGGCGGTCGCACCGTCGTCGAGGTCGGTGGCGAGATCGACGTCTACACGGCGCCGGTCCTGCGCGAGCGGCTGAACGACCTGGTCGGCGAGGGCAAGCACCACCTCGTGGTCGACATGGAGAAGGTCGAGTTCCTCGACTCCACGGGCCTGGGCGTGCTGGTCGGCGGCCTCAAGCGCGTCCGCTCCCACGACGGGTCCCTGCACCTGGTGTGCACGCAGGAGAAGATCCTCAAGGTCTTCCGGATCACGGGGCTGACCAAGGTCTTCCCCATCCACACCTCCGTCGCCGACGCGGTGGCCGCCTCCGGTGGGGATGACGGGGCCTGAGCCAAGACCCGCAGCAGGCGGGCAGCTCGACCTCGATGAGCACCGAGCCCACCGCCGGGGCGCTCGGGGCGCCTGACGCCGCGGTCACCCTGCGCTTCACGCCCCTGCCCGAGCACGTGCGCACCGCCCGGCTGGTCGCCACCGCGGTGGCGCGCCGCCTGGGCCTGGCCGACGAGCAGCTGGACGCCGTCCGGCTCGCCGTCGGCGAGGCGTGCGCGCGCGCCGTCCAGCGGGCGGAGTCGGTGCCCGGCGGCGGCGCGACCGAGCTGGTGTCCCTGCGGCTCACCCACCACCCGGTGGGCGACCGGGTGCACCTGGAGGCGGTGGTGGTGGACGGCGCGGGCGACGACGGTGTCGAGACCGAGGACGTCGCGATGCTGCTGATGGAGGGCCTGGCCGACCACGTGCTGGTCGGCGCCGGGCCCGGCGGCCCGGGCGGCACGACCCGCCTGGTGTGGACCGCGCTCGACCCCGTGGCGTGACCCGCCGGCGGCCCCGACCCCTCGCCGGTGTGACCGGACGGGGGATCACCGTGCGTAGACTCCGACGCGCCGCAACCGCTGGGCGCGCAGCGCGGCTCGCCCAGCACCGCCGGTCGGGCTTCGGGCCGGCCGCTGCGTTCGGCACCGGCCGCCCACCCCGGCCGGCCACCATCGCGACGACGTGAGCCCCCCGGCGCAGGGGGGCCGCCCGAGCCGTTGAGGAGCACCATGCCCCCTGCGTCCGCCGCAGTCCTGCAGGCCGCGACCCCGCCAGGCCAGCCCGGAGCGCCCGTCGAGGCGGTGCTCGAGATCGGCGGCCGCGACCTCTCGCTGGTCATCGGCGTCCTCGGCGTCGCCGCGGTCGCCCTGGTGATGGCCTTCGTCTTCCGCTCCCAGGTGCTCAAGGCCGGCGAGGGCACCGAGTCGATGCGCGAGATCGCCCGTGCGGTCCAGGAGGGCGCCAGCGCCTACCTGCGGCGGCAGTTCCGCACGCTGGCGATCTTCGTCATCGCCGCCGTCGTGGTCCTGTACTTCCTGCCCGGTGATCTCGACGTCAGGATCGGGCGGTCGATCGCCTTCCTGGCGGGGGCGGTCTTCTCCGCGTCCATCGGCTACCTCGGCATGTCGCTGGCCGTCCGGGCCAACGTGCGCGTCGCCGCCGCGGCCCGGGAGGCGGGTGGCCGCGAGACGGGCATGCGCCTGGCCATCCGCACCGGCGGCACCGTCGGCATGGTCACCGTCGGCCTGGGCCTGCTCGGGGCCGCGCTCGTCGTCCTGTTCTACGAGGGCGACGCCCCGCGGGTGCTGGAGGGCTTCGGCTTCGGCGCCGCACTGCTGGCGATGTTCATGCGCGTCGGCGGCGGCATCTTCACCAAGGCCGCCGACGTCGGCGCCGACCTCGTCGGCAAGGTCGAGCAGGGCATCCCCGAGGACGACCCGCGCAACGCGGCCACCATCGCCGACAACGTGGGCGACAACGTCGGCGACTGCGCGGGCATGGCCGCCGACCTCTTCGAGTCCTACGCGGTGACGCTGGTCGCCGCCCTGATCCTGGGCAGCGCCGCCTTCGGCACCGAGGGCCTGGTCTTCCCCCTGATCATCCCCGCCGTCGGCGCGCTGACCGCGATCCTCGGCGTCTTCCTCATCCGGGCCCGCGAGGGCGAGACCGGGCTGGCCGCCATCAACCGGGGCTTCCTGATCTCCGCCGTGATCGCCGGGGTCGGCAGCACGATCGCCGCCTTCCTCTACCTCCCCGACGCCTTCACCGGGCTCAGCGCCCCCTCCGGGGAGATCCAGCAGATGCTGGCCTCGCCCACCCTGCTCATCGAGGACCCCCGGATCATGGCGAGCGCCGCGGTGGTCGTCGGCATCCTGCTCGCCGTCGTCGTGCTCTACCTCACCGGCTACTACACCGGCACCGACAGCGCCCCCACCAAGGACGTGGCCCGCAACTCGCGCACCGGCGCCGCCACCGTGGTGCTCGCCGGCATCGGCGTGGGCTTCGAGTCGGCCGTGTACACCGTGCTGGTGCTCGCCGCCGGGCTCGCCGCGGCCTTCGTGCTCGCCAACGGCGTGGTCTCCCTCGCGCTGTTCCTCGTGGCCCTGGCCGGCTGCGGGCTGCTGACCACGGTCGGCGTCATCGTCGCGATGGACACCTTCGGCCCGGTCAGCGACAACGCCCAGGGCATCGCCGAGATGTCGGGCGACGTCGACGAGGCCGGCGCGGCGACCCTCACCGAGCTCGACGCCGTCGGCAACACCACCAAGGCGATCACCAAGGGCATCGCCATCGGCACCGCGGTGCTCGCCGCGGTGGCGCTGTTCGGCTCGTACACCAACGAGGCGACGGCGGCGATCCAGACGGCCGCCGCGACGCTGCCGCCGGACTTCCAGCCCGGCACCTTCACGCTGGTCTCGCTGGTCAACTACGAGGTCACCACCCCGCTGGTGCTCATCGGCGTGCTCATCGGCGCGGCCGTGGTCTTCCTGTTCTCCGGGCTCGCGATCAACGCCGTCACCCGGGCCGCCGGCGCGATCGTCTTCGAGGTGCGCCGCCAGTTCCGCGAGCACCCCGGGATCATGGACCGCACCGAGAAGCCCGAGTACGGGCGCGTGGTCGACATCTGCACCCGCGACTCGCTGCGCGAGCTCGCCGCCCCCGGCCTGCTGGCCGTGTTCGCGCCCGTGGCCGTCGGCTTCGGGCTCGGCGTCACCGCCCTCGCCGGCTTCCTGGCCGGGGCGATCGGTGCGGGCGCGCTGATGGCCGTCTTCCTCGCCAACTCCGGCGGCGCCTGGGACAACGCGAAGAAGATCGTCGAGGACGGCCACTACGGCGGCAAGGGCTCCGAGGCACACGCCGCCACCGTCATCGGCGACACCGTGGGCGACCCCTTCAAGGACACCGCGGGCCCGGCGATCAACCCGCTGCTCAAGGTGATGAACCTCGTCGCCATCCTCATCGTGCCGGCCATCGTGACGATGACCATCGGCCCGAACGCCAACAGCGGGGTCCGCGCGGCGATCGCCGGCCTGGCCGTGCTCATCATCGTCGTCTTCGTGGTCGCGGCGAAGCTGCGCTCCTCGAGCATCGGCGACGACGTGGACGAGGACGACAGCGCGCTCGGCCCCGACGACCTGGACGACGACGACGCCACCGGGCTGCGGCCCGGCGGTGACGACCGGGCCGTCCGCGAGCCGAGCATGGTCGGC